>CALMCD010000115.1 GCA_937863075.1 uncultured Rhodoferax sp.
TGGAATTGCACACCGAACACAATAAAAACAATACCCCCGCCCAGAAAATCCGCTCGCGTGCGCTGTGGCAGAAAAGAATGCCTCCTGCGGGGCGGTAAAACCACTAAAATTTCTTGTCAAAAAAGGATTTTCAATGAACTGGATCAGCAACAAAAGCGAAGGGCTTTGGAAAAAAACAGCGAGCACCTTTTCCGATACAAAAGAGAAAGTAAAAGATAAGGTGAAAGAAGGCGGTTCCGATATTTCAGGAAAAATTCGTGAATGGCTGATAAGTCTTTTTGTTAAAGCAATAGAATCTTGTTCTACCGAGCAAGATAGGCTTGATGTTATATCGTGGCTTACATTGATGCGTGAAGTGGTAACAGATTCCTCACTTTCATTTCAAGCAAAAGCCAAAAAAATTCACAGCCTTATCAATTCAAAAAAAGCCGTTCAGATTGTTTTTCATAGTGTTGTGAAAACGGTTGAAAATTATAAAAACTCCGATCTTCCTTTGCCTGTCAAAATAGCCATTCCTGCAACATTAGGGGCAGCCGCCATCGTGGGGGGGCACGGTGTTGGAATTGTTGCATTTGGTGGTGGCATTGGTATGCCCATCTTGGTTTTGGTTTTTTTAGGTGCAGCGGGAATTACTTCGGTTCTCGAAGTTTTTTTGGGTCAATCCGAATCAAAAGATTACATCAGCGTTGTAATGGCTTTGATTGCCAGAGATGAAATTCTCAGACGTGCCAAAAAATCCATGAAGGATGCGATGACCGCCGAAGCCGCAGAACCCAAAGCATCCGTAATGCCAATAGAAGAAAAAGAATTACGGAAGAAATTGGAAGAAATGGATTTTTTTGATTTTGAAAAACACGTTATGAGTTTCTTTCAAAATAATGGAATGATGGCGTGGGTCACCAAAAAATCCAATGATGCTGGCGTTGATGGATTCGCCCGCCATCCATCCGGTTTAATTGTTGTGCAGTGCAAACGATATACTGCAACTAATCCCGTTGGTAGACCCGCTATCCAACAATTCAAGGGAGTAGTGGAAGAAAATGAAGCTTGGAGAGGTTATGTCGTAACGACCAGCTATTTCACAGAAGAAGCTAAAGAAAGTGCCAGTAAAAATGACCGCGTTATTTTGATTGATATGGATACCCTTGTGCGGTGGCATATGGATGGTTTTTCCATCTCATAAAAACTAATTCCCAATGGATGTACGATTAAAATCCGATACCATTTTTTTGCCTCGAAGAAAGACATAATGACCAACGTCCAGCCTTATAAACTCGCGGGTGTGATGGGGTG
>CALMCD010000116.1 GCA_937863075.1 uncultured Rhodoferax sp.
CACACCAACCCAATCACCTTGAATGCCGATTGGTTGCACGAATACGCCCAAGCCTCGCGCCGCGCTTTTGCCTACCGCGCCCAGTATGTGGCAGACCCTGCGTTTATGCCCACCAATCCGATCCACACCAGCTATGCCCCGATGCCCGATCAGCCGGAATATGGCACATCGCATATCTCGGTAGTCGATGCGCGGGGCAATGCCTTGGCGATGACCACTTCCATTGAAGACGCTTGGGGTTCGCGCCACATGGTGAATCGGGGCGTGGGTTTAACGGGGGGATTTTTGCTGAATAACCAGTTGACCGATTTCAGCTTCACGCCCACGGACGCATCCGGTAAACCCATCGCCAACCGCGTGGAGGCGGGAAAACGTCCGCGCTCGTCCATGTCGCCGACCTTGGTATTGGATCAACCCAGTGGACAATTTTTGCTGACGGCGGGCAGTCCGGGTGGCGCGTTCATCATCCATTTCACCGCGAAGACGCTGATCGGGGTGCTGGACTGGGGGCTGAATGTGCAAGAGGCGATTAACCTTCCCAACTTTGGCATCCTCAGCGGTGCGAAAGATGCCACGCTGTGGTTAGAACACAATCGCTTTGACCACGCCACCGTGCAAGCCCTCGAAGCACGCGGCAACAAAGTGCAATCCATCGCGCTGCCCAGCGGTATCCAAGCGATTCAACGCACCAAGGACGGCAATGGCGGCTATTTGGGCGGCGCAGACCCACGGCGTGAAGGCATTGTCATGGGGGATTGATTAGATTGTTCCAGGAGGATTCTGATTCGCTGCCGCCCGCAGCTTATCTTTCTTGCTGGGTCGCTTGCCTTTGATTCCACCGTTGTCATCGGCGACTAGCACGCGCGGCGTGGGTTTATCTTGGGGTTCAAAGCCCGTGATTTGTTCTAACGGTAAATTCAACTGGTGGCGTTTTTGGATGATTGCAAAGTGCGATTGCTCATCCGCTGTCACGAAACTGATCGCCATCCCCGCTTCCCCCGCGCGACCAGTACGACCAATGCGGTGCGTGTAGTCCACCGCGCTGCGGGGCAAATCGTAATTCACCACGATGGGCAGTTTGGCGATGTCGATGCCGCGTGCGGCTAAATCGGTGGTGATGAGAACTTCCCATTGCTCGTCTTTGAATTGCGTCAACACTTCTTTCCGCGCCCCTTGGCTGAGTTTGCCGTGAAAAGCCGTGGCATAGATTCCGGTTTTGTAGAGCTTTTCTGCCACCATTTCTGCCGCGTATTGGGTGGCGACAAAAACCAGCATCCGTTGCCCTTGGTGTTCGGTGACCAACTGGCGCAACAACTGGGTGCGGCGTTTGGCATCGACCGCAATCGCCCGTTGCACGATTTGGGCGGGTGGGGGCGCGGAAGAATCGGCATCGGATTCAATATGGATATTGACCGGATTGCGCAAAAGCCGCTGCGCCAAGCCGCTCACTTCAGGCGGGAAGGTGGCGGAAAACAGCAGGGTTTGGCGGCTGGGTGGTAGCAGGGTGAGAATCTGCGCGAGTTCTTCGGCGAAACCCAAATCCAATAAACGATCGGCTTCGTCCAACACCAAAAACCGCACGGTAGCGAGTTGGATCGCGTTATTGCGCACCAAATCGAGCAAACGCCCCGGCGTTCCAATCAGCACATCCGCCCCGCCCCGCAGTGCCATCATCTGCGGATTGATGGACACGCCCCCCGTTACCACGCACACTTTTCCTTGTTGGAGGGATTGCATCACCTCACCGACTTGCACCGCCAATTCCCGCGTGGGAACCAGAATCAGCGAACGAATCGCCCGTCCATAACCATGCCGGTTATCGGGTGGCAAGGTGTGCAAGCGTTGCAGCAGCGGCAGCGCGAATGCCAGCGTTTTACCGGAGCCGGTTTGGGCTTGTGCTAGCACGTCACGCCCCTGCAAAATCGGCGCAATGGCTTGGGATTGAATGGGCGTGGGCACTGTCAAACCCAGTTGGGCGACGGCATGGCACAGGGCGGGAGAAAGTCCGAGGGTAGAAAATAACATGGCAGGATGATACCCCTCCCCTGACGCTACACTCTCTCGCTGTTCAATTCAAGGGGTGCATGACGTAGCGTGGATAAATTCAAACAACTGGAATCCTTTGTTTCGGTCGTAACGCGCGGCAGTTTGACGGCGGCAGCGGCGGCGGAAGGGGTTGCGCCCGCCATTATGGGGCGCAGGTTGGACGCGCTGGAGGAGCGGCTGGGCGTGAAACTGCTGTTGCGCACCACGCGCCGCATCACGCTCACGCACGAGGGTAGTGCATTTTTGGAAAACTGCCAGCGCCTGCTCGCCGATTTAGCCGATGCCGAAGCGAGCGTGAGCGTCGGCGGAGTCAAAGCCAGCGGGCATCTGCGCATCACGGCTCCGGCGGGGTTTGGTCGGCGGCATATTGCGCCGCTGGTTCCGCGTTTTCGAGAATTGCATCCCGAAGTCACCATTTCGTTGAATTTAAGCGACCGCATTGTCGATATGGTCGGCGAAGGCTACGATTGCGCCGTGCGCGTGGGCGATATGCCCGATTCTTCGCTGGTGAGCGTGCGGCTTTCCGACAATCGGCGGCTGTGCGTGGCATCTCCGGCGTATTTGGCACGGCATGGCAAGCCGCGCGTGCCGCAGGATTTGGCGAAGTTCGATTGCTTGATGCTGTCCAGCGAAGCCTCGCAAACACGCGGCTGGGCGTTTTGCCCCGATACCAGCCAGCCGCACGAGGTGCGCTACTTTCGCCCCACGGGTGCGCTCGATTGCTCCGATGGTCAGGTGCTGCACGATTGGTGCTTGGCAGGTTACGGCATCGCGTGGCGCAGCTTATGGGAGGTCGAATCGGAAATCGCCGCCAGACGTTTAACAGTAGTGTTAGACGAATTCGCCGCCCCCCCGAATGGCATCTACGCCGTATTCCCGCAACGCAAACACCTGCCGCTGCGCGTGCGACTGTGGATCGAATATCTGAAACAGTATTTTCAAGATAAGCGGCGGTTTTAGGGCGGTGCAGGTTTTACCTTTCCATGAAAATGTGTGCCGGATAATGCAATGATGAAACACTTTAACAACGCTGGCCCCTGCATTGAGGGCGACCATTTCATGATCGATCCCTTGGTGCGGATTGACGTAGAGGATATGGAGAGCCTGATTCAGGCCAAGCGCTATTTTGTGCTGCACGCGCCAAGACAAACGGGCAAGACCACTTGCTTGTTGGCCTTGATGCACCACCTGAATCAGCAAGGAAAATATCGGGCGCTGTATGTCAATATCGAAGCAGCGCAGGCCGCTCGCGGGGATGTGTCCGAGGGAATTTCTGCGGTATGCAGTGCATTTTCTCGTGCTGCCGATCTTTATCTCGACGATAAAAGTTTGCATCAATGGCTAACCGATGAGGGAAACAAATTAGCGGCAACCGATCGATTTTCTGCACTGCTTGCACACTGGTCACGCAACGACCCGAAGCATCCAACCATCTTGTTTTTAGACGAAGTAGATGCGTTGGTCGGCGATACGCTCATCTCGCTGCTGCGCCAAATCCGTGCTGGCTATGCTCAACGCCCCAATGCCTTCCCACAAACCATCGTTCTGTGTGGGGTACGCGATATTC
>CALMCD010000117.1 GCA_937863075.1 uncultured Rhodoferax sp.
ACGATTGTGGATACCCTGCATTCGGTAGCGCAACAAACCTATCCACACGTTGAACACATTGTGATTGATGGCGGTTCGTCTGACGATACGGTGGCATTGGCACGGGCGCATGGGCGTGCGGGGTTGGTGCTGGTGTCAGAACCCGATCGCGGTATCTATGATGCAATGAACAAGGGGTTACGGCGTGCAACGGGTGATGTCGTCGCTTTTCTGAATGCCGATGATTTCTACGACCATGCCAACGTACTGGCCGAGGTCGCACGCTTGTTTGAAGCAAAAGATTTGGAGGCCGTGTTAGCCGATGCCGCGTTCTTTCACCCCCGCAACCCGCACAAAGTGGTGCGCCGTTATCGCTCGGATCGTTTTACCCCCCAGCGTTTGGCATGGGGGTGGATGCCAGCGCACCCCGGCCTTTTCTTGCGGCGTGATGTGTTGCAACAAGTCGGTGAATTTAAGACCAATTACCGAATTGCCGGTGATTTTGAATTGATCGTCCGTATTTTTTCAGGTAATAAACGGATTTATCGCTACCTCCCGCAAGTGGCAGTGCGAATGCGAACCGGTGGTGTGAGTACCGGTGGATTGCGTAATACGATATTGTTGAATCGGGAAGTGATGCGGGCTTGTCGGGAAAATGGTATTGCAACCAACTGGTTCAAAATTTTGAGTAAATATCCGTCAAAGCTTATGGAGTTTTTATGAAGCGCGGAATGGATATCGTATTGGTATTGGGAATAGGGATATTGGCGTTTTTGCCGATGTTATGGGTGGCATTGGCGGTGGCACTTACCTCACGCGGGCCGATTCTTTATTGGTCATCGCGCGTGGGGAGGAACAATGTTTTGTTTCAAATGCCCAAATTTCGCACCATGCGGGTGGATACCCCAGCGGTAGCCACCCATTTACTGGATGACCCTGCCCGTTACCTCACCCCTATAGGGAGCTTTTTACGCAAAACAAGTCTGGATGAATTGCCCCAGTTGTGGAGCATATTTCAGGGAAATATGAGTTTTGTCGGCCCCCGTCCGGCGTTATTTAATCAGCAGGATTTGGTGGAGTTGCGTACCCAGTACGGTATCGAGCAGTTGGTTCCGGGTTTGACAGGCTGGGCGCAAATAAATGGGCGCGATGAGTTGCCAATTCCCCAAAAAGTAGCGTTGGATAGAGAGTATCTACAAAGACAATCCCTAGCATTTGATATTAAAATAATCGTCCAGACCTTTTTGAAGGTAATTCGGCGCGATAATGTAGCGCATTAACCATTTTTTACATAGGTGTATACAATGACTACTTCATTGATTGAAATCCAGACCCAAATCGAACAACTCAAACAGCAAGAAGCTGACATCAAGGCGCGTGACTTTGACACGACCGTTGCCGAAATTTTGGCAAAAATGCAAGCCTTCAATATCACCGTGAAACACCTGCAACAAGCTGCTGGCGTTTCGGGTCGCAACAAATTGTTCTCGGTTGCTGCTGGTAGCGACAGCGAAAAAGCTGCACGTAAACAAAAGAAAACCGCTCGTCCTCCCGTAGAAGCCAAATACCGTGGCCCTAAAGGTGAAGAGTGGAGCGGCCGTGGTTTGACACCCCGTTGGTTGAGCGCCCTGATTGCCCAAGGCCACACTAAAGAAGAATTCACGATTGCCAGCTAATCTGGCGCGTTAGTCATTTGCGTTAGCCATTTGGATTCTGGATGCAAAGTACGGTTTTGGGCTGGTCACGTTCTGTCAAGCGTCTTACCGTACTTGCACTGGATGTCCTACTCTCTTTTTTGGCGACCTGGATCGCCTTTTCGCTGCGCCTTGATGTCCTCCACGTACCGGAAGACGCGCAGTGGTGGGTGTACGGTTTAGCCCCCCTCTTATCTACCCCGATTTTTATCCGCTTTGGTTTGTACCGTGCGATTTTTCGCTACACCGGACAAGCCGCTTTACTGGCAGTCGCCAAAGCCAGCGGTATCTACAGCATTCTCTTGCTGTTGATTTTGATGGGGGCGCAATGGTTCGGTGTTCCCCGTAGTTTGGGCATCTTGCAACCCCTGATTTTCTGTATTTTGGTCGGTTCCAGCCGTGCATTGGCGCGTTTTTGGCTGGTGAGTTGGTACTCTCGTTGTACCGATGCCGTTCCCAGTCGCTTTTTGATTTTTGGTGCGGGTCGGGCGGGCGTGCAAACCGCTTCGGCATTGGATGTGGAAGGCGCTTTCTCCCTCATTGGGTTTGTGGATGATGATGTGACCAAGGTCGGGCGCAGCATCAACGGTGTTCCGGTTTTTGCCTATTCCCACATCGTTGACCTGATCACCAAGCACGACATCACCGATATTCTGTTGGCATTGCCCCATACTTCGCGTGCGCGGCGCAAAGAAATTATCGAGAATCTGCGATCGTTTCCGGTGCATATCCGCATCTTGCCCGATTGGGCAGATTTAGCCAGTGGGCGCGTGCGGGTGCAGGATTTCAAAGAGCTGGATATTGAAGATTTATTGGGACGTGATCCCGTTCCGCCCGATTTTCAACTGCTAGCGCACACCATCCAGAACCAAGTGATTCTGGTAACGGGTGCGGGTGGCAGCATCGGTAGCGAGCTGTGCCGCCAAATTCTGGGGCAACAACCGCGCCAATTGGTGCTGTTGGAACAGTCGGAATTCAACCTCTACGCCATTCACCATGAATTGAGCCATACCATTCAATCGCATAATTTGGCGGTGGATTTGGTGGCGGTGCTGGCGAGCATCACCCATGCGCCGCGTTTAACCGAACTCTTTTGCCAATATCGCCCCCATACCGTTTACCACGCTGCC
The DNA here is from genome assembly GCA_937863075.1 of uncultured Rhodoferax sp. Taxonomy (GTDB): domain Bacteria; phylum Pseudomonadota; class Gammaproteobacteria; order Burkholderiales; family Burkholderiaceae_C; genus Allorhodoferax. Next base: position 2,804 of record CALMCD010000117.1, read on the forward strand.
GCCTATAAGCATGTGCCGCTGGTCGAAGCGAATCCGGCTATGGGCGTAGAAAACAACACGATAGGCACGTTTTACGCAGCGCAGGCAGCGATGGCGGCAGGTGTTGCGAACTTTGTATTGATTTCCACCGACAAAGCCGTGCGCCCGACCAATGTCATGGGCGCGAGCAAGCGTTTAGCCGAATTGGTCTTACAAGCCTTTGCCCACGCCCAGCCGCAGGGAACGTGTTTTAGCATGGTGCGATTTGGCAATGTGCTGGGTTCGAGCGGGAGCGTGGTTCCGCTGTTTCGCCAGCAGTTGGCAGCGGGTGGGCCGTTGACGGTCACCCATACCGATGTCACGCGCTATTTCATGACCATCCCCGAAGCGGCGCAACTGGTGCTACAAGCCGGCGCAATGGCCACGGGCGGCGAAGTGTTTGTGCTGGATATGGGTGAACCCATCAAAATCATCGACCTCGCCCGCCGGATGATCGAACTTTCGGGCATGACGGTGCGCGATGAAGCCAATCCGCACGGCGATATTGCCATTCAAGTGACGGGTTTACGCCCGGGCGAGAAACTCTACGAAGAGCTGTTGATTGGCGACAACCCCATCCCCACCGCCCACCGCCGCATCATGAAAGCGCGGGAAGATTTTTTACCGTTGCCGATTTTGCAGCAGCACCTCAACACGTTGCAGCAAGGCATTCAAGAAAACGATATAGCGAAACTGAAAACCGTGATGCAAGAATGCGTTCACGGATACGGAATTTGAATTATGAACATCACCATTATTGGAACGGGTTACGTCGGTTTGGTAACGGGTGCG
>CALMCD010000118.1 GCA_937863075.1 uncultured Rhodoferax sp.
AAGCCGCTTGGAAGCGGACGTTTTCCTACTATCTGCACCCCGCTGGTCGGTCGCACGCGCGAACAGGTGCTGGCGGAGCTGGCTTTGGTCGTTCCCAAGCAGCCCGATTTGTTGGAATGGCGGGTGGATTTCTTTCAAGACATCGGCAACACCGCTGCGGTTTTGGCAATGGCGGCGGAAATTCGGCAAGCGGCGGGCGGAATCCCGATTTTGTTTACCCGCCGCTCGATTCGGGAAGGGGGCGAACCCATTCCGCTGAATGAAGCCGAAGTCGTGGCGCTGACACAGGCCATTTGCGCCCAGCGTCTGGCCGACTTGGTGGATTTTGAAATGAACAGCAACCCCGCCGACATCGCCCAAGTGCGTGCCGCCGCGCAGGAACAGGGCATGGGGCTGATTTTGTCGTTCCATAATTTTCAGCAAACCCCACCGCAGCACGAAATCTGCCAACGCTTTGCGCAGGCGCAGCAACTGGGTGCGGATGTCGCCAAAGTCGCCGTAATGCCGCAGCGTTTGGAAGATGTGTTGGCGGTTTTGGGCGCAACGCTGGAATCGAGTCAGGCATTGGATATTCCGCTCATCAGCATGTCGATGGGCGGCTACGGTGCGATAACCCGTTTGTTTGGCGGCGTGTTCGGCTCGGCGATGAGCTTTGCCGTGGGCGCGACCGCCTCCGCCCCCGGGCAAGTGCCGATTGAAGACATGAATGCCATCACCACGCTGCTACGCAAAGCAATGGGAAACTAGCAATTAAGACCGCAAAGCCAACGCCAGTGCCTGCGATGCCCCTTGCAACGCAGGTGAAACAGGGCTGTGAATCACCCACACCGGAATACCGTGCAAATACGCTTTGCAGCGACCTTTTTCCTCGAAACGGGCGCGGAAAGGCGATTGGGCAAACCGCTCCCCCATGCGAGGAACGATTCCGCCACCGATGTAAACACCGCCACGCGCTCCCAGCGTCAGTGCCAAATTGCCCGCCATACTGCCCAAAAATCCGCAGAACATATCCAGCGCCTGCGATGCCAGCGTGGTGGAATCGTTCAAAGCCTGCTGCATGACCTCGGCGGGCGTGATCGGTTGCGTGGCATCACCGCCCAGCGCGTAAAACAAATCAACCAAACCCGCGCCCGATACCACCCGTTCGGCGGATGCGTGACCGTAGCGCCTCTGAAAATACGCCATCACTTCTACTTCCAACGGGTTGTCGGCGCTCAGGCTGGCGTGTCCGCCTTCTCCGGCAATCGGTATCCACTGGTTGGGCAACCCAACGGGCAATAACCCCGAAACCCCCAACCCCGTGCCCGGCCCAATGAGGCCAATCGCGCAATCGGGAACCGCCACGCCACCGCCCACTTGCTGGCGGTGTTCCGGCGGCAAATGGGGGAGCGATAAGGCCAGCGCGGTAAAGTCGTTCAACAACACCAGACGCGCCAACCCCAAACGCTGGCGCAAAGCATCCACCGAGAACGCCCACGGATGATTCGTCATCGCCACCGCATCCCCCGTCACCGCCGTGGCAATGCCAAACGCCGCACAAGCCGGCACGGGAATGGCGTACTGCTTCAAATAATCTGCATACGCTTGCGCCGCATCGTACAAAGACGCATAGGCCGCACAGGGAAAAACCTGCACCTGCGTAATCTCCGCCCCCTCACACGCCTGCCACCCAAACCGCGCATTCGTCCCCCCAATATCACCCAACCAACGCGGATAGGGGGCGGGGCGAGGTAGGGAAATGTTTTTGGATTCAAACATGGTTATGCTCCTACCAACTCCACCTCAAACCCTACGATATTACGATCCGTTTTGCTAAATTCTACGCCAATAAGATAAATAGGCGTATGCCCATCTTTGAATTTATCGGCATATTTCATTTGCTTGATTTGCGCCAAAGCACTACCCTTGGGGGTTAATTCCACCACTTTGAATTCAAACAAATAAATACAATGATTAAAACGAACCACCATATCCAATCTACCCATATTGGTGGTATCTTCGGCTTGCACATCCAACCCTAGTCCCGCAAAATGACTATAAACAATGCTGGCATAATAACCTTCGTATTGGGTTAATTTGCTGGTGGTGTACCAATGAAACGGGATGGAACTGAAAAAACGCTGAAATACTTGCCGAAGCTGATTAAAATCATTCGCCAATAAAGCACGATACAGCGCACTGGCATTATTACCTACCGCACGCTTATCCCCCATTAAATACCGTGCCATTAAACGGTTTACACTGGCTTTGACTTCGAGGTTAGGGTAACATAACTCGTATTCGGTCAATGCAGGTAGTTCGATTTTAGACTTGATGGTCAAATACCCTGTTTGAAACATCAAGGCTTCGATTGGAATATCATCCACATCAAAACTTGAAATTAAATCTTCAGAGGCAAAAATTTTATCGACATCGGGGCTAAAAATATCCCGTTTAGCAATTTGCTCCATTAAGAAACTGGTTGAACCCGTCTCCTCCCAATGGTTATCGAATGTGCGTTTCCTAAAAAGTTGTAACACATCAAACGGGTTATACACACCTTCGCCCAACCAGTTATAACCATTGTAATAATCTTTAATGCGCTGCCTATCAAGGCCTTTTAGTTCGGGGGCGAATACGGTATCAATATCGTTATCGGTATAGCCACAAATAGCACTGAATTCAGGTTCTAGTGTAATATCCGTCAGATTATTCAAACCCGAAAATAAGCTCACCTTGCTGAATTTAGATACACCGGTGATGAATACAAATTGCAAATGCTCATCCGCGCCTTTGATGGTGCTGTAAAGCTCTTTAAGCGTTTCTCGCATCTCGATGGCAATAGGTTGCTCAATAAGATTATCGAGGATAGGCTTATCATATTCATCAACTAAAACAACAACCTTTTCACCATATTTTTCATGCGCTTGAATAATTAAATCCTTAAAATCACCACCATAGTTAGTTACTGGCAATGCGTCTGGACGTGGAATATCCAGATTCAAACGATTTAACCGCATACTTTCTTGAATGCTGGCAACGAGCCTATCTTTTCCCTTCAAAGGGCCAGCACTAAAATCAAACCGAATCACGGGATGTTTTTTACTCCAATCCCATTTATTTTCAGCCGCCAAACCTTGAAACAATTCTTGTCGTCCTTCAAACAAACAACGCAAAGTATCCACAAAAAGGCTTTTACCAAAACGGCGCGGGCGACT
>CALMCD010000119.1 GCA_937863075.1 uncultured Rhodoferax sp.
CTGGAAAAACATCGGGGTGATTACAACCGCCGCACCATGCTCGGACATTTTTCACTCAGCCCTGAAGGAAAATTACGCACCGACAAAGCCAAGACCAACCAAGTGGTACTGTTTGGCGGGCATATTGGTTGCGGTAAATCGACCGAGCTGCGGGATTTTGCCGAATTGTTTAGACGTTTCAACGCCTACACCGTAAGCGTGATGGAGAGCACCAAGCAACTCGACATCAACAATCTGCGCTTTAGCGATTTGCTGATTATGCTAGCGCATGAACTGATGCAAACCTTTGTGCGGGAAGACTTAGAACTGCAACCCGAAGCGGTATTTATGGACCCCGTCGTGAATTGGTTTGAAACACGCATTCGCAAAAAAGAACAATTTTCGGATTTAGAAGGCGAAATCAAAACGGAAGCCAAACTCGGCGCGGGGCTTCCGTGGCTAGTCGAATTTTTGGCGACCATCAGCACCAAAATACGCGGCGGCGTGAGTTACCGCGATGAACTGCGCACCGAAATCCGCAACGGTTTCACCACCCTACGCGACCATTTCAACGCCCTGATTGCCCACGCCAACACGCTGCTAAAGCACCAAGGGCATGGCCCGTTGCTGTTTATTATTGATGGCATCGACAAGCTATCGAAAGACAATGCCGATACCTTTTTTAGCGGTGACGTCGAACAATTGTTACAAATTCAAACCAATCTGGTTTTGTGCGCTCCCATTCATATTTTGATTGATAACGGCACGACCATGCACCGCTTTCCGCGCGTGCGGTTGCCGATGGTCAAAATTTTCAATGCCGATGAATCCTCGCGCCCCGAAGAAGAAGATGCCCTCATCGCCTTGGTTGCAAAGCGGATGCCCTTGGATTATTTTGATAGCATTGAAACCGTGCGCTACTTGGTACAGCAAAGCGGCGGTCATGTCCGCGACCTTTTGCGGCTGGTGAATGAATGCTTTTTACACATCGACGAAGCCCCTATTACCCGCGACATTGCCGAACGCGCTGCACGCAATATGGCGGTAGATTACCAACGTTTGGCACGCGATAGCTGGGCAGAGTTGGTACAAATTGACCTATCCAAAGGCACAGAAACCACCAACACGAGCGAGCGTATGCGCTTGTTAATCGACCTGCTGCTATTGGAATACAACAATTTCTGGTGGCGCACGCACCCGCTAGTGCGCACCTTGCCCGCGTACAAAAAGGCATTGGCTGCGGCACAAACGGCTGCGCTATGAGTGAAGAAGTTACCAGCGAACATTCGGGCGAATACATTCGTTTAGTGCGATTGTGGCAACGCCGTACCCGTTTCAGCCTGATTTTTGCAGCGGTGGAAGATTCCAGCTACCGCGATACGCTTATCGCTCGCCTTGAAAAAATCGCGCCCAGTACACGCATCGATTTTGACCCCGACCAAGAACCGCTACACCTTGTAACCGTCCTGCAAAACGCCCACGCCAACGGCATTCACCGCGCCCATATCTGCATGAAAGCGGGTATCACCATCCCCGCGCTGTGGTGGAATAAAGCCAATGTATTGCGCGAAAGCATGGCGGATGCGTTGAAGGGCGTGCTGGTGTTTTGGCTAACCGATAGCAACATCCAAACCGCCGCCCACGAAGCCCCCGATTTATGGAACTGGCGCGAAACCGTTTTAACTTTCACCGCCCCCACACCTGTTACTTTTCCTAGCACGATTGGCGGAACACCTTTTAATTACGTCACCAGCAGCGAGAAAAAACACGTTGAAGAACGTCTAGCGCAAATTGAAAGCTACCTTGCCACGCAAGATGAAGCCGAGATAACCACCGCCCATTTGCTACACGAAGCCGCTTACGCTTATGAACGCTTGGGGCAGTTAGAGAAAAGTGAAGAAGCAGCACGCCAAGCCGCCAAGTTATTTGCCCTTGAAGGTAATTTAAATCTTGCAGCACTTGCCAAAGGAAAAATTGCCGATGTTCTTAAAGCACGCGGGCGATTACATGAAGCACTTGCTATTCGCCAAAATGAGGTTATCCCCATTCTTGAAACAATAGGAGACATCTCTCGAATAGCAGCAACCAAAAGCAAAATTG
>CALMCD010000120.1 GCA_937863075.1 uncultured Rhodoferax sp.
CATGAAAAAATTCTTCAACACCGCAGGCCCTAGCGTAGCGGGGCGCAACTTCATGATTGACCCGTTACAGCGCATTGATGTGGAAAGCATTGAGCGTTTGATCGAAGATCATCGTTATTTTGTTCTCCATGCCCCGCGCCAAACGGGTAAAACGACGTGTTTGTTGGCATTGATGCACCACCTGAATGCGCAAAATACCTATCGGGCGCTGTATGTGAATATCGAAGCCGCACAAGCCGCTCGCGGGGATGTAGAAAAGGGTATTGCTGCTATTTGCAGTACCTTTGTCCGTTCGGCAGCGTTGTATTTGAATGATAGTTCACCTGAAGAATGGCTCTCGAATAAAGCGAATGCACTATCAGCAATGGACCGCTTTACTGCGTTACTCGCGCATTGGAGCCAATCCGATAGCCGTCCGGCGGTATTGTTATTGGATGAGGTTGATGCGTTGGTGGGCGATACGTTAATCTCATTATTACGCCAAATTCGGGCGGGATATGCGCAACGCCCGAATGCGTTTCCGCAAACGATTATTTTGTGTGGCGTGCGGGATGTGCGTGATTATCGGATTCACACCGCGCACCACGAAATTATTACCGGAGGCAGTGCTTTTAATATCAAAGCAGAATCTTTGCGGCTGGGTAATTTAAGCCAACAAGAAACCATCGCATTATGGCAACAGCATACCGAAGAAACCGGTCAGGTTTTTGAGGATGCGATTTGGAATGAATTGTGGTTAGATACCGAAGGGCAACCGTGGTTAGTGAATGCACTAGGCCATGAATGCACCACCAAAGATAAATCCGCCCGCGACGACCGCAGTACGCCGATTAGCTTGGAACGGTACAAAGCCGCCCGTGAACGCCTGATTCGCAGCCGCGCCACACACTTGGATGCACTATCCGACAAACTGCGTGAATCGCGCGTGAGCCGTATTATTTCCGATGTGTTATCCAGTGAATCCCAAGACAGTTTGGTATTCCAATACCCGATTGATGATATTCAGTATGTGGAAGATTTGGGTTTGATTACCTCCCGCCCCCAGATTCGGATTTCTAATCGGATTTACCGCGAGGTTATTCCCCGGGAATTAACATGGGTCACCCAAGTCCGCATTACCCACGAACAGGCGTGGTATTTGACACCGGAGCGGCGTTTGGATATGTCCAAATTATTATCCGCCTTTCAACAATTCTTTAGAGAGCATTCGGATGCGTGGATCGAAGGATTTAGTTTTAAGGAGGCTGGCCCGCAGTTGCTTTTACAAGCCTTTTTGCAGCGCATTATCAATGGCGGTGGAAGAATTAACCGCGAATATGGATTAGGGCGCAAGCGTACCGATTTGTTTATCGAGTGGCCCGTGGATGAAGAAAAGGGCTTTTACGGTGAAGTGCAAAAGGTGGTAATTGAGTTGAAATTATTGACGGCTAAAACCAGTTTGGTGGCGGTGCAAAAGGTGGGGATTCCGCAAACGGTGGAATATGCGCAGACGATTGGCGCGGATGAAGCGCATTTGATGATTTTTGACCGCCGCCCCAACAAGCCGTGGAGCAAGCGGATTTGG
>CALMCD010000121.1 GCA_937863075.1 uncultured Rhodoferax sp.
TTCATTTTGCTGGGTATTTCAGCTTGGTGGGGTTATCAACTCAACGGGCTGGTGGGGATGAGTCAAGCCCTGCTTATTACCAGTATTTTGTCGGTGATGGAGGTTTCGCTATCGTTTGATAACGCAGTGGTGAACGCCTCTATCTTACGGACGTGGGATGCGTTTTGGCAGAAGTTGTTTTTAACCGTGGGAATTATCGTGGCGGTCTTTGGAATGCGCCTGATATTTCCCATTTTAATTGTTGCCATCGCCACCGGATTAGATTGGTGGAGCGTGATCACAATGGCGCTCAAGCAACCCCAAGAGTATTCCAAGCATTTATTAGCCCACCACGCACAAATAGCGGCATTTGGGGGAACTTTCTTATTATTGGTTTTCTTGAATTTTCTTTTTGATGATAAAAAAGAACACCATTGGTTGGGTTGGATGGAAGAAAAAATGGGCGCGTATGGCAACGAAAGTCTTGCCACGCTGCTCACCGGTATCGCCGTTTTTATTTGCGTTGGATTCGTTTCTGCCGCCCATCAATTATCGGTTTTAATTGCGGGTATCAGCGGCATTGGTATTTATCTGGCAGTTAATTATTTGAGTGGTTTATTAGAAGAAAGCGACGGCGGCGAAGCGGGTGTCGAAGCCGTGAAAAAAGGCAGCATTGGTGGATTTCTATACCTTGAAGTATTAGATGCTTCGTTTAGTTTTGATGGAGTCATCGGCGCTTTCGCCATTACGACCGATGTCGTGATTATTATGCTCGGGCTGGCAATCGGCGCGATGTTTGTGCGATCCATGACCGTATTTTTGGTTCACAAAGGTACGCTGGAACAATTCGTATTCCTAGAACACGGTGCGCATTATGCGATTGGCATTTTGGCGATCATTATGCTGGCAAGCGTAAAATTTCATATTCCTGAATGGTTTACCGGTTTATCGGGTGTGGCTTTTATTGGCCTGTCGATCGTTTCTTCCATCCGTTATAAAAAAGAACAACACTAATAACATCAACAACACGAATTCATAAGATATTTACCGCCATGAACACTGAATCAACTGAAAACCTGACCGCCTACGCCCAGCAACTGGGTTCACAAGCAAAATCGGCTGCAACGCTGATGGCATCGGCATCTGCTGCTACCAAAAACAAAGCATTGCGCCTTCTGGCCGCGCTGTTGCGTGCCAATGTGGATGCGCTGCAAATCGACAACCAAAAAGATATTGAACGCGCTATTGCCAATGGTTTGTCCGCGCCGATGGTGGATAGGTTAAAACTCACGCCCCAAGTGCTGGAAACCTGCGCCCAAGGCTGCGAACAACTGGCGGCGATGGCGGATGTTATTGGCGAAATTTCGGGCATGAAGCAGCAGCCCAGCGGTATTCGCATCGGTCAAATGCGCGTCCCGATTGGGGTTTTTGCGATGATTTTTGAAAGCCGCCCGAATGTGACGATTGAAGCCGCCAGCCTGTCCATCAAAAGCGGGAATGCCTGCATTTTGCGTGGTGGCTCAGAGGCGATTGAATCGAATCGCGCACTGGCACAACTGGTACAACAAGCGCTGACCGAAGCCGCATTACCCGCGCAAGCCGTGCAACTGGTGCAAATCACCGACCGCGAATTGGTCAGCCAGTTGATCGCCATGCCCCAGTTTGTGGATGTGGTGATTCCGCGCGGTGGCAAAGGCTTGATTGAACGCATTAGCCGCGATGCCAAAGTCCCCGTTATCAAGCATTTGGATGGCAACTGCCACACCTATGTCGATGCGCCTTGCGATGTGGATATGGCGCTCACCGTGACCGATAACGCCAAAACCCAAAAATACAGCCCCTGCAATGCCACCGAGAGTTTGCTGGTCGCGCGTGCCGTGGCGCAGGATTTTCTGCCGCGTATCGGTGCGATTTTTGCCAACAAGGGCGTGGAAATGCGGGCGTGTCCTGAGGCTTTGTCGATTTTGTCCAGCGTCGTTCCCGATGCGTTTTTGAAAGCTGCCGCCGAAGAAGATTGGTACGCCGAATACCTCGCGCCCATTATCAGCATCAAGGTGGTGGACGGGGTGGATGCTGCCATCGCCCACATCAACCAGTATTCCAGCCACCATACCGATGCAATTTTGACCCGCGATCACCTGCACGCCCAGCGTTTTTTGCGGGAAGTGGATTCGGCGAGCGTGATGGTGAACACCAGCACCCGTTTTGCGGATGGTTTTGAATACGGATTGGGCGCGGAAATCGGTATTAGCACCGATAAATTCCACGCACGCGGGCCAGTGGGAATCGAGGGTCTGACCTCCCTCAAATTTGTGGTTTTAGGTCAGGGTGA
>CALMCD010000122.1 GCA_937863075.1 uncultured Rhodoferax sp.
TGGTGCCGTCGGCGAGACTCGAACTCGCACAGCTCTCGCCACTACCCCCTCAAGATAGCGTGTCTACCAATTTCACCACGACGGCTGCTTATGTGCTGGATAGGGATATTCTGCTACGAAAACATCCCTACCGACAGGACTAGAGTTTACTCTGAATTTCCCCTGATTTCTAACGAATTCGCACTTTTCCCGCGTTTACTTTGCAGGAATTTGCTCTAAACCAGAGGCTGGCGTAGCAGGGGCAGATGCTGGAATACTGACAGGGGTATTTTCCAGTACGCTACTGGGTGCAGTGGAACGTACATTACCAAAATAGGCCAATGCCAATGTCGAAACAAAAAATACCGTCGCCAATACTGCCGTGGTGCGTGAGAGGAAATTGGCGCTACCAGTGGCCCCAAACAGACTCCCAGACCCACCACTACCGAATGCAGCACCCATATCAGCACCTTTGCCATGCTGAACCAAAACCAAGCCAATCATCCCGATGGCTGCTAGCATCTGGATAGTCAAAATAATCGTCAACAGAAAACCCATTTACAACTCCTACTCTTACTTTTGTTAGCTGCTGCCTTATTAAGCAGCAGCAATAATGGTGAGAAAGTCCGCCGACTTCAAAGAAGCGCCGCCGATTAAACCACCGTCAATATCTTTCTGAGAAAGCAACTGTGCCGCATTACTGGCATTCATGCTGCCGCCATACAAAATATGGATGCGATCAGCATGCGATGTAGCAGCCGCTAATTGCGCACGCAAAACAGCGTGAACTTCTTGCGCCTCTTGGGGACTAGCCGTTTTACCCGTTCCAATTGCCCAAACGGGTTCATAAGCCACCACAATTTCGCTGATGCAATGTCCATTGGAGTGAATGACCGCCGCGAGCTGGCGTTTAACGACCTCCTCGGTATGACCGCCTTCACGCTCTGCCAATGTCTCCCCCACGCACACGATAGGAGTGATGCCAACCGCCAAGGCACGCTGAACTTTGAGTGCTACTGCCGCATCAGTTTCCCCGTGGTACAACCGACGCTCAGAATGACCCACCAAGCAATAGCGCGTACCAAAATCACGCAACATACCCGCAGAAACCTCTCCAGTGTATGCACCCGTTTCATGCGCGGATACATCCTGCGCACCCAGTGCAATGCCAGAACCTTGCACCAAGTCTTTCACCTGCGCCAGATAAGGAGCCGGAACGCACACAGCCACCAAACAGTTGTCTGCCCCCTGCGTCGCCACACCCGAAACCAAGGCTTTCACCAATGCTTCATTCGCACCGAGTGAACCATTCATCTTCCAATTACCTGCAATCAATTTCTTTTTCATAAGCACTCCATGAAATAAGTTTATTGTGGTGGTTGTTACTGTTGTTGGGGGGCGGGACGCTCAATCAAGGCTTTCATCGACAGTTTGACGCGGCCTTTTTCATCCATCTCCAACACTTTGACCTTGACGATTTGACCTTCTGACAAATAATCAGTGACCTTCTCCACCCGTTCGTGGGCGATTTGGCTAATGTGCAGCAGGCCGTCTTTACCCGGCAACAGGTTGACCAATGCACCGAAGTCCAGCAATTTAACGATAGGGCCTTCGTAGATTTTGCCGATTTCCACTTCAGCGGTGATGGCTTCAATACGACGTTGTGCGATGCCTGCTTTTTCTCCATCGGTTGCGGCGATGGTAATCGTTCCATCTTCCTCGATGTTAATTTGGCAGCCTGTTTCTTCGCACAGCGCACGAATGACCGATCCACCCTTACCAATCACATCCCGAATTTTTTCAGGATTGATTTTCATGGTGTAGAGCTTGGGTGCAAAGTTAGATACCTCGGTCTTCGCGGTACTCATCGCTTCTTGCATCTTGCCCAAAATGTGCATCCGTGCTTCTTTGGCTTGTGCCAAGGCGACCTGCATGATTTCTTTGGTAATACCTTGAATCTTGATGTCCATTTGCAAGGCGGTAATCCCATTGGTTGTACCCGCTACCTTGAAGTCCATGTCACCGAGGTGATCTTCATCGCCCAAAATATCGGTCAACACCGCAAAACGGTTTTCTTCTTTGATAAGACCCATAGCGATACCCGCCACATGCGCCTTCATCGGTACACCTGCATCCATTAGCGACAAGCAACCACCGCAGACGGAAGCCATTGAAGAAGAACCATTCGATTCGGTAATCTCAGAAACCACACGCATGGTGTAGGGGAATTCGTCTTTAGAAGGCAAGCACGCCACCAAAGCCCGTTTCGCCAGACGACCATGACCAATTTCACGGCGCTTGGGTGTTCCAACACGACCGGTTTCACCCGTAGCAAATGGAGGCATGTTGTAATGCAACATGAAACGGTCATCGAACTCGCCCGACAGTGCGTCAATATGCTGCGCATCCCGTTCGGTTCCTAATGTGGCAATCACCAAGGCTTGCGTTTCACCGCGTGTGAACAAGGTAGAACCGTGGGTACGGGGCAATACGCTATTGCGGATTTCGATGGGGCGCACGGTACGGGTATCGCGTCCATCAATACGGGGTTCACCCGCCAGAATTTGACCGCGCACAATTTTGGCTTCGATTTCAAACAACAAGCCTTCAACGGCAACGCTATCAAATTCGATACCTTGCTCTTTCAAGCCCGCCATCACATCGGCATAAGCGGTGCGACATGCTTGGGTACGCGCTTGCTTGTTGCGGATTTGGTAAGCTGCTTCCAGTTTTTCTTTAGCCAGCTCGCCCACTTTGGCGATGAGTTCTTCGTTTTTGGCGGCTGGTTTCCAATCCCAAACGGGTTTACCTGCGTCGCGTACCAATTCGTGAATGGCCTGAATAGCGATATTGCCTTGCTCATGCCCAAACACCACCGCGCCCAACATGATTTCTTCCGATAACTGCAAGGCTTCCGATTCCACCATCAACACGGCGGATTCGGTTCCGGCAACGACCAAATCCATAATCGAATTTTTACGCTGGGTTTGTCCGGGGTTCAAGACATATTCGCCATTGACGTAACCCACACGCGCCGCACCGATGGGGCCGTTGAAAGGAATGCCGCTGATGGACAATGCTGCACTCACCGCAATCAAAGCAGCAATATCGGCATCCACTTCAGGATTCAGCGACAGGGTGTGTACCACCACATGCACTTCATTGAAAAATCCTTCAGGAAACAGCGGACGAATGGGGCGATCAATCAAACGGCTGGTCAGTGTTTCGTATTCGCTGGGGCGACCTTCACGCTTGAAAAAACTACCCGGGATTTTGCCCACGGCGTAAGATTTTTCGAGGTAATCCACGGTCAAGGGGAAGAAATCTTGTCCCGCCTTACCCTCCGTCTTACCCACTACCGTTGCCAAAACCACGGTTCCATCCATATCCAACATGACCGCACCGGTAGCTTGACGGGCGATTTCACCCGTTTCCATCGTGACTTGGTGTTGACCCCATTGGAAAGTTTTTGTTACTTTATTGAAAATTGTCATGGTATTTCCTTGTTATTCCTTGTTGTATCGTATAGATGTCATTATTTTTATGGCTTCTAAAGTAAAAAACGCCTGAGCTAGATAATCTAACTCAGGCGCTTGTGGTGCAAAACGGTGCTTACTTACGCAGACCCAGCTTGCCAATCAGGGCAACATAGCGGTCATGGTCCACACGATTCAGGTAAGCCAACAGGCTCTTACGTTGGTTAACCATGCGCACCAGACCACGGCGACCGTGGTGGTCTTTCGCGTGGGTTTTGAAATGGGGCATCAGTTCATTGATACGGGCTGTCAACAAAGCAACTTGAACTTCGGGGCTACCTGTATCGTTGGGGTTGCGTGCATTGTCTTTAACAATGGTGGCTTTAATGCTAGAAGCGATCATCTTAATTTCCTATTCTTGTGGATTAACTTGCGCCCGATGCTGGAACTGCTTTTTCGGGCGTGCATTGCGGATTATATACCGTCCTAATCACTTACCCTAGCTTACTTTGTAGGACGCTGCATCTTGCAGGTACTAGGCTGCTCCGCTTGCGCAGGTGTCAGCGTGCGAATCACACGGAAACCATAACCCGAACCTTCGGTATCAAACTTTACGCCGTTGCTACCTTGGCGATCCATCAAGCCCACCACCATCGGTTGCTGGAATTGGTGATCCAACGCCCGCATGGTTCCGCTGTGTCCGTAAAAATGGACGCTCGCTTTTTCCAACTGTGTAGCGATGTTCACCGCTTCGGTTGAACCCGCCGCTTCCACCGCTTGCGATAAGGCTTCAATCATTACCTGCATCCGCATGTGGACGTAATCATCGGCGGGTTGCGGATAGCGGGCGCGGAAGGAACGGTAAAACGTCTCGCTGGTCGCGCTTTGCACATTGGGCAGCCATTCCGCTACCGCCACCACCTTGCCGATACCTGCATCGCCAATCGCCGCCGGAGCGCCCATCGCATTGCCGTAGAAGGTGTAAAACTTGCCTTCAAATCCCACATCCTTGGCAGCTTTTACGAGCAAGCTCAAATCATTGCCCCAATTTCCCGTAACCACCGCCTGCGCACCGCTGGCCTTGATTTTGGCAGCGTAGGGCAAAAAGTCTTTGACCCGCGCCATCGGGTGCAATTCCTCGCCCACAATGCGAATATCAGGGCGTTGCAGACCGAGCTGACGCTTGGCTTCACGCTGCACGGCTTGACCAAAGCTGTAATCTTGCCCAATCAGATAGACATTCTTCAACGCTTTGTCTTCTTTCATCACTTCCATCAACGCTGCCATGCGCATATCGGCATGGGCATCGAAACGGAAATGCCAAAAGCTACATTTTTCATTGGTTAGCGTCGGGTCAACGGCGGAATAATTCAAAAACACCACCGCTTGCTGGGGATTGCGCTGGTTGTGTTTGTTGATGGCATCCACCAACACCGCTGCATTCGCTGAAGAATTACCCTGCAACACCACACGCGCACCTTTGTCGATGGCCGAGCGCAGCGCGGATAAGACTTCTTCATTTTGTCCTTTGCTATCGTAGCGTTCCAGCACCAGTTGCTGTTTGCCACGGGCGTTCACGCGCTCCACGGCCCAGACAAAGTTGCGATAAACCGCCTCGCCCGCGCTCCCGTTGGGGCCGCTAAAGCCTTCAATCATGGCTAAATGCAAAGGCTGCGCAGGCATTGGGGGTGCTGCCGCCAACACATGACCCGTTCCCGCCAGCAATGCCAGCCCCACGCTCCAAGAAAAAATGCTTTGTTTCATGCTTGAATCTTTATATCAGTTTTCGATTTTTTGGCGCAATGCCGCTTTTTCGCCCGCGCTAGCGAACTTGCTGTATTTTCCCAACAAGGTAATGAGCTGACCGTAAATACGGGGATTGCCTGCCAGACATTCTTGTTGATCCAAAAAGTCCGCTTCACCCGTGAAATTGCCCACCAAGCCACCCGCCTCGGTAATCAGCAATGCGCCCGCCGCCACATCCCACGGTTGCAACCCTTTTTCAAAGAAGCCATCGGCGTAACCAGCGGCGATATACGCCAAATCCAACGCCGCAGCCCCCGGGCGACGCAAGCCAGCGGTGCGGGGCATGACATCGCCCATCATTTGCAGGTATTGCTGCATATCGTCACCCGCACGGTATGGGAAGCCCGTAGAAACCAAGGCATCTTTCAAATGGGTACGCTTGGAAACACGAATACGGCGATCATTCAAAAATGCGCCACGTCCTTTGGTAGCGGTAAACAAATCGTTGCGGTTGGGGTCAAACACCACGGCTTGTTCGACTTTACCCCGCACGGCGAGCGCGATGCTGACGCAATAAACAGGGAAACCGTGGATGAAATTGGTCGTTCCATCCAATGGATCAATAATCCATACGAACTCCGAATCGGGAGCACCATGCTCACTACCGCTTTCTTCTGCCAAGATACCGTGACCGGGGTAGGCGGTTAACAGTGTCTCGATGATGACCCGTTCAGCCGCTTGATCGACTTCCGTCACAAAATCGTTAAGTCCTTTTTGAGAAACGCGAACCGTCTCCACATCAAAAGCGGCACGGTTGATAACTGCGCCAGCGGCGCGAGCGGCCTTAATGGCGACATTGAGCATGGGATGCTGATTGGGAATCGTAGGCATAGTGGTAGTAGCTATAAGTAGCTGTAGTAGCAGGTAAATTGTGAAAAAGAACCAAAAAAGACAAAGCCGCCCGACGATGCAGGCAGTGACAATAGAGGGATTTTACGCATGAACCCCGCATTAACCCCTATGCACACCCGATTTATCCTTATCAACACCAGCCACGCAGGCAATGTCGGAGCCGCCGCCCGTGCCATGAAAACGATGGGCTTCACCGATTTGGTACTCGTTGCCCCGCGCTGGGACAATGTTTTGCGCCGTGAAGAAACCATTCAACGCGCCAGCGGTGCTTTGGATGTGCTGCGCGATGCCCGTATCGTCCCCACGCTGGATGAAGCATTGGATGGACTCACCCACCTCTGCGCCACCGCCATGACCCCGCGCGATTTTGGCCCACCCACCACCACGCCGCGTGAACATTTTGCCGATGTGGTAGCAGGATTGCTATCAAAAAATGAGCTACCCATGCAGACTGGGCAAGCATTAGAGGGCGGAATGGGTTTTTTATTCGGTTGCGAACGCTTTGGTATGCGCAACGAAGATGTGTACCGCTGCCACACTTGCCTGAGTATTCCCAGCAATCCGCAATTCGGTTCGTTGAATTTGGCGGCGGCGATTCAAGTGATTGCCTACGAATGGCGTTTGGCGTTGGGGGGATTTGCCACCGAATCATCCACCGCTACCGCTGCCGCTACCGCCACCCATTTTGCCGATGCCGCCCAAGTGACGGGCATGCTCAAACACTTGGAAGAAGCCTTGATCGCGCTGGAATTTCTCGACCCCGCCGCACCCAAAAAGCTGATGCCGCGCCTGAATCAGCTTTTTAATCGCGCCCACGTCACGCCGGAGGAGATTCACATTGTGCGCGGCATTGC
>CALMCD010000123.1 GCA_937863075.1 uncultured Rhodoferax sp.
TGCTACTACCACCGCCACAAGCCGTTAAAACCAGTGCAGCCGATGCCGTCAAAATATGCAGCGCGTTGGTACGTGTGAATGCCATGATGAAACCTCCTAAAAATGAAGGTCTCTGTTGTACCGCACATTGCGCGATTTGTGCAATAACCTCACTAACCGTTACAAGAATCGATCACCGCGCCCCCCAAACACACATCGCCATCGTACAAAACTGCCGATTGCCCGGGGGTGACCGCCCATTGCGGGGTTTCAAAATGCAGGGTGCAGCTATCTGCCGACATGCTTTGCACCGTGCAAGCCGCATCGGTTTGGCGATAGCGCGTTTTGGCGGCAATGGTAGTTTGCATGGGCGGCGAACCCGCTACCCAACTGGCATTTTGCGCCGTGAGTTGGTGCGACTGCAACCACGGATGGTCGTGCCCCTGCACCACCCACAGCGTGTTATTCGCCATATCCTTACGCGCTACAAACCACGGTGCATGTTCACCGCCGCCTTTTTGCGCCCCTTTTTCTTTGATGCCGCCAATGCCCAGCCCTTGGCGTTGCCCCAGCGTGTAAAAACTCAAACCGACATGCTGACCGATGACGCGCCCTTTGGCATCCCGAATCGGCCCCGCTTCTTTGGCGATGTAGCGATTCAAAAATTCCCGAAACGGGCGTTCGCCGATAAAACAAATACCGGTGGAATCTTTTTTCTTGGCATTGGGCAAGCCGATTTCAGCGGCAATACGGCGCACTTCGGTTTTGTGCAGTTCCCCCACCGGAAACAGCGTTTTCGAGAGCTGCGTTTGGGTCAGCCGATGCAGAAAATAACTTTGATCTTTAGAAGGATCAAGGCCTTTGAGGAGTTCAAATAAGCCCGAATCGGCGTTCTGCCGCACCCGCGCGTAATGTCCGGTAGCAATTTTTTCCGCACCCAACGCAAAAGCGTGGTCTAAAAACGCTTTGAATTTGATTTCGGCATTGCACAGAATATCGGGGTTGGGCGTGCGTCCGGCTTGGTACTCGCGCAGAAACTCGGCAAACACGCGGTCGCGGTATTCGGCGGCAAAATTGACGTGTTCGATTTCAATACCCAGCACATCCGCCACCGCAGCGGCATCGACAAAATCCACGCGGGAGGAACAGTATTCACTGTCATCATCGTCCTCCCAGTTTTTCATAAAAATGCCGATAACCTCGTACCCTTGCTGCTTGAGCAAGTACGCCGTCACCGCCGAATCCACGCCCCCACTGAGGCCGACCACCACTTTTGATTTTTTTTGCAACATAAATGGATTTTAGATTTGTACGGGAGTAGGATGCTAACGAGGTGAGGAGGTTTTCATGTTTCGGCAAATGCAGCAGGGTTTTACGTTGGTGGAGCTGATGGTGGTCATTTCCATCATCGGCATTTTGGCGATGCTGGCATTGCCATCGTACCAAGACCGCATCATCAAAACCCAAGTGCGCGACGGCATGGCGTTGGCGGATTTTGTGAAGCAAGGCGTAGCAGCGTACTACACCCGCCACCAAAAGATGCCCGACAACAACGCCGATGCCGCGTTACCCCCAGCCGACAAAATTGTCGGCAATTTCGTGACCCAAGTGGCGATGGAGCAAGGTGCTATCACCATCACCTACGGCAATCGCACCAACGGATTTCTATCGGGCAAAAAACTCACGCTGCGCCCTGCTGTGGTGGAAGGTTATCCTGCCGTGCCGATTGCGTGGGTCTGCGGCATGGCACAAACGCCCAATGCCATGAAAATAATCGGCAACAACCAAACCGATATTCCACTGGCACACCTGCCATTGGATTGCGCCAAATGATGAAACTATG
>CALMCD010000124.1 GCA_937863075.1 uncultured Rhodoferax sp.
TAAGTCGATTGGGTGGGCGACAAAATTTGGTAGCTCGGTACGCCATTATCAAATGTGGCGGACATGGCTATCATCCGTGCGGCGGGCGCGAAAGAAACGTGAACCCAAGTACCTTCCAAAATCAATTGGTCATACACCAAATCGGTTTTACGCAATGCGGCAACGATGTCGGTAGGCGTACCAAAATCGGGGCAAACAAAATCGGCGCAGAAACCTTTGGGGTGTCCTTTATTGGCAAAGTATTCGGGCCATGCGGTTTCTTTATCTTTACCGTGCCGGCTGCACCATCCGCCAAAATCTTTAGCGCACAATACTTTTTCCAATTCTTCGCAGCGGTAACCGGAATTGATGCGAATGGATTTATCGCCCAAAAAGGTACGGATTTTTTCCATTTCATTCGCGACCACAATCAAATTGATGGTGATTTCATCACTCGCGGTATTATCAATACCCAAGCGCATGGCCGTATCCGAAACCACAAACTCTTCCAATGTAAAGTGTTCGGTTAATTGCACAAGTAATCTCCTTTTATTAACAAAGTAATTAACAATTTGACTGACGCATTAAATAGCGGATTCATCTTGTTCACCCGTGCGGATACGGACAACGCGTTCTACGCTGGTCACAAAAATTTTGCCGTCGCCGATTTTGCCGGTACGGGCGGCTTTGACGATAGCATCTACGCAGCGTTCTACGTCTTCACCTTTCACCACGATTTCGACTTTCACTTTGGGCAGAAAATCGACCACGTATTCGGCTCCACGGTACAGCTCGGTGTGTCCTTTTTGGCGACCAAAACCTTTGACCTCGGTGGCAGTCAATCCGGTTACGCCGCATTCAGCGAGTGCTTCACGCACTTCTTCCAGTTTGAAGGGTTTGATGACGGCGGTAATTTGTTTCATAAGAAGCTCCAGTTCGGTTGTAGCAATTGCCATTAGGCTCGGAAATAATTGGTAATAGGATAACGCCAATCCTTGCCAAAACTGCGGTGCGTGACACGAATTCCCACCGGAGATTGGCGGCGCTTGTATTCGTTAATCTGAATCAGGCGCGTAACCCGCTCCACATCCGCCCGCGCAAAGCCTTTGGCCAGCAGCGATTCAATGCTGCCATCGTTTTCCATGTAGTGTTCCACGATGGCATCCAGCACGTCGTAGGGCGGCAGGCTGTCTTGGTCTTTTTGATCGGGGCGCAGTTCGGCACTGGGCGGGCGAACGATGATACGTTCGGGGATCGGCTCTTTGCCCGTGCCATAAGGGTCGTTGGCGTTGCGCCAGTAGGACATTTTGAAAACCTGCGTTTTCGATAAATCCTTAATCACCGCAAACCCGCCCGCCATATCGCCGTACAGCGTGCAATAACCCGTTGCCATTTCCGATTTATTGCCCGTGGTCAGCACAATGCGTCCGGTTTTGTTGGAAAGCGCCATCAAAATCGTGCCACGAATCCGCGCTTGGATATTTTCTTCGGTGGTATCGAATGGTAATCCGGCAAATTGTTGCGCCAGCGAAGCATTGAACGCTTCAAACTCAGGAACAATCGAAATTTCATCGTACTGCACGCCCATCCGCTGTGCCATTTCTCGCGCGTCCAGCCAACTAATATCGGCGGTGTAGGGGGAGGGCATCATCACCGCGCGGACTTTATCGGCTCCCAGTGCATCGACCGCAATCGCCAACACCAAGGCCGAATCAATTCCGCCCGATAAACCCAAAATCGCCCCCGGAAAGCGGTTTTTGCCGATGTAATCGCGCACGCCCAGCACCAGCGCATCCCACAAATCTTGTTCGGGACTGCGTTCGGGTTCGATGTGCGATGGGGATAAAACGATAGCATTCTTTTCACGGCTGGATTGGGTTACCAGCACTTTCTCTTGAAAACTCGGGGCGCGGGCGGCTACGCTGCCATCGGCATTCAGCGCGAAGGAATGGCCTTCAAACACGATTTCATCCTGACCACCGACCAAATGCGTATACACCAGCGGCAAGCCTGTTTCGCGCACGCGCAGGCGCATGGTGTCCTCGCGCTCATAACCCTTGCCAACGTGAAACGGCGAGGCGTTGATAACCGCCAGCAATTCCGCGCCCGCCGCTTTGCTTTGCTGGGCGGGGGCGACGTACCACGCATCTTCACAAATCAACAAACCGACGCGCACGGTGTTATTCGGCTCTCCGGCTTCAAACACGCAGACATCGTGCCCGGGGGTGAAATAACGCCGCTCGTCAAATACCTGATAGTTGGGCAATTCGCGCTTGCTGTAATGCGCCACGATTTGGCCTTCGCGCAGCACGCTGGCGGCATTAAAACGCTGCTGAATCGCCACCGACCGCGTGCGACTATCTCCACCCATTGGATGCCCGACCACCACGCTTAAATGCGGCAAATCCGCCAATGCTTGGGCGATGTGCTGCACGGCTTCGTTGCACGCCTGCATGAAAGCGGGGCGCAAAAACAGGTCTTCCGCCGCATAGCCACAAATCGACAATTCCGGCGTAAGCACCAACCGCGCCCCGTCCGCGTAGGCTTGGCGTGCGGCGGTAATGATTTTTTGGGCATTGCCCGCAATATCGCCCACCGTGAAGTTAATCTGGGCAACGGCGATAGAAAGCGCAGGGGAATGAGCCGAGGAAGGGGAAGAAATAGGATGTGTCGTATTCATATAAATAGGCATCATACTAAAATGAAACCATGATTGAACCTATCGAATCCCCTACGCCTAACGTTCCCAATGCTGCTATAAAGGCCGATGTACCTTTTATGCGTACCATCAAAAGTTACATCAAACGCGCCGGACGCACGACCACTGGGCAGAC
>CALMCD010000125.1 GCA_937863075.1 uncultured Rhodoferax sp.
ATAGCAGTGGGCCACGTTTTCAGGGTAATGATCTTGGAATGCGTACATGGTTTCTCCTCTTTCTCGGGTGGAAGGTGTGTGAGATGCCAATGTTATACTGACCTAGCAATACAGGTGGTTTGTCTTCCGCTCGGAGACAAACTTAAACGGGAAGTCGGTACATTCCGACGCTGCCCTCGCAACGGTAATCGAGTCTAAGTTTATTCATCACCACTGTGTTCGTGCTGTTTTTTAACGCACGGCATGGGAAGGGAGTAAATGGAAGAATCTTCAATCTTTTTGAAGATTCTTCACTCGTCAGCCCGGAGACCGGCCTGTGTTTTTATTCCACCAACATCACGCGAAGGGCGTGAAGGGAAAATATGAAACACCAATTCTGCGCTGTTATTTTCAGCATTCTGGGTAGCACCAGTAGCTACACCCCCGTTCACGCCAATGAACTACCTGCCGTCATGGTCAGCGGTCGGCATTACGACAACGCCATCGGCAGCAGCGATGCCGCATCGCAAGGCACGATTCGAGCCGAATTATTAGAAAGCCGTCCCATCCTCCGCCCGGGCGAGGTGCTGGAAACGATCCCCGGAATGGTCGTCACCCAGCATTCGGGTGACGGCAAGGCGAACCAGTATTTTCTACGCGGCTTTAATCTGGATCACGGAACCGATTTTGCAACCACCGTCGATGGAATGCCCGTCAACATGCCGACCCACGCGCACGGGCAGGGCTTTTCCGATTTGAACTTTTTGATCCCCGAATTGGTGGAACGCATCGAATACCGCAAAGGCCCCTACTTCGCTACGCACGGTGATTTTGCGACCGCAGGGGCTGCCGATATTCTCTACAAAACCCGTTTGGATGCACCCTTTATTCAATGGACTATGGGCAAAAATGGCTACCAGCGTGCATTGGGTGCTATGAATTTTGATGCAGGTGGTGATGCCACGTTGCTGGGTGCGGTGGAATGGATGGGGAATGACGGCCCTTGGACGGTGCCGGAAAATCTGCGCCGTAAGAATGCCGTTTTGCGTTGGAGTCAAGGCAATCGCGCGGAAGGCGGTTCGATCAGCCTCATGGCTTACGATGCCCAGTGGAATGCCACCGACCAAATCCCCCAACGCCTGACAGATGCTGGCACGTACCAAGGTAAACCGTTTTCCCGTTTTGATTCGTTGGATGCGAGCGATGGGGGAAATACGTCACGTTACAGCCTCTCGGGGCAATGGCATCGCAATTCTGAAAATAGCCAGTTCAAGGTCAGCGCCTATGCCATGCAATATGGCTTGCAACTGTTTTCTAACCTCACGTATGCGATGGAACGACCCGATACGGGCGATCAAATTTTCCAAAAAGATGAGCGCCATGTAGTGGGTTTTCAGGCTTCACAGGCATGGCAACAGGTGTGGGACGGCAAAGAAGTCAACACCGAAATCGGCTTCCAATTGCGCCATGACCGCATTCAGGTGGGTTTGTATAACACCCAACAGCGGCACATTATCAGCACCACCCGTGAGGATTCGATCCAGCAAACCATTGGGGGGGTGTACCTGCAAAACGGAATCGAATGGACACCTTGGCTGCGTACCGTGGCGGGCCTGCGGTTTGATCAAATGCAGCCTTCCGCCCAAACCTTGGTATCGCCCAAATTCACGCTGGTTTTAGGGCCTTGGGAAAAAACCGAGTTTTTCTTCAATGCGGGGCAGGGCTTCCACAGTAACGATGCACGGGGTATTCTGGACAAAGTGAATCCTGTTCCGGCATTGGTCGCGGCACGGGGATGGGAGCTGGGTGTGCGTACCGAGCGAATCCCCCATCTGCAAAGCTCGTTGGCTATTTGGCGGCTGGAATCGGATTCGGAATTGGTTTATTCAGGGAATGTCGGAACGACCGAAGCCAGTGACGGCAGCACACGCCAGGGCATTGAATTGAATAACCGTTGGACACCCACACCCCACTGGTTGATAGATGCCGATTTTGCATGGACACGGGCACGTTTCACCAATGGTAGTTATGTGCCGAATGCGGTGGATTCGGTGGCATCGGTGGGCGTGACGTTCAAAAATGGGAACGCTTGGTCAGCCAGCTTGCAGTGGCGGTATTTGGGCAGCGGGGCATTGATTGATGACAATTCTGTGCGTTCAGAACCCACTTCAACATTCAATTTACGCCTCAACCGCGATATGCGGGATGTAACAGGTCACCGATCAGCGCTAACGCTAGAAGTCTTCAACCTGCTCAACAGCACAGTGAATGACATTCAGTATTACTACGCCTCCCGTCTGCCCCACGAATCTACTGCGGTAGAAGACCGTGCATTTCATCCGGCAGAACCCCTCTCTTTGCGATTGACCTATCGCATGCGTTTTTAACAAGGTGCATTTTATGAATAACGGCACAGTATGGTTCGTCGGCGCAGGGCCGGGCGACCCCGAATTGATCACGGTGAAAGGGCGGGCGCTGATTGAGCGAGCCGGCGCGATTTTGTTTGCTGGTTCTTTGGTGAGTGCGGCTGCTACCCGTTGGGCCGCCCCCGATTGCGTGATTGCCGATAGCAAAGACATGACGTTAGAAGCCATGTCCGCGTGGCTGATTGCGCAAGCCCAGCGTTGCGAAACGGTGATTCGCTTGCAAACCGGTGATCCGGGCTTGTACGGTGCGCTTATCGAATTGGTGCAGCCTTTGGATGCGGCGGGTATTCCGATTGCGGTCGTTCCCGGTGTGTCGTCGGCAATGGCTTCGGCGGCGGCGGCGGTCGAAAGTTTGACGCTGCCCGAAGTCACCCAAACCGTGATTTTCACCCGCATGGAAGGCCGCACGCCCATGCCCGAAGGCGAATCGCTTCAAGCACTAGCGGCACACCATTGCACGCTGTGCATCTTTTTAAGCATTACCTTGATGCGCAAAGTGACCGACGCTTTGAGCGCGGCGGGCTGGTCGCCGGATGCCCCGGTAGTGGTTGTTCACAAAGCGAGCTGGGCGGGGGAGGAAAAGATTGTGCGCGGAACCGTCAGCACGATTGCCGCCTTGTGCCGTGAAGCCAAGTTGGTCAGCCAATCCATGATTATCGCCAGCCCCACGCTGGGTTCGCGGCACTGGGAAGTGCTGGCGAAATCCAAACTCTACGATGCCAGTTTCACCCACCAATTCCGACGCGCCAGCGCTCCTTCTGTACTATGACTGATACTATTCTTTTAGTGGGACACGGTTCCCGCGAACAATCCGGTAACGATGAAATCGAAACCTTCGCCCAACAATGGCGTACCCGCCGACCCGATTGGCGCATCGAGGTATGTTTCATCGAATTTTCCGACATCACCTTGGGTGAAGGCTTGCGCCGTGCAGCGGTTGGCACACAACGTGTACTCGTTGTACCGTTGATTTTGAATGCAGCGGGTCACGTCAAAATGGATATTCCCATTGCCATAGATGCGGCGCGGCTGGAATCGCCTTCCGTGGAATTTTTATACGCCCCGCATTTAACCGCGTGCGATCCGATTTTGGACATCATGAAGCGCCGCTTAAAAGGCGCGATGCAACAATTGGATATGCCCGACCCCACCACGACCGGAGTCGTATTGCTGGGGCGTGGTTCTTCGGATCGGCAAGCCAATGGCGAAGTCGCCAAAATGGCGCGTTGGTTGATGGAAGAAACCGATCACGAATTGGTGGATATTGCCTTTACGGGTATCACCTATCCGCGTTTGGAAAAAGTCGTTCAACGCCAAGCCCGCTTGGGCATGACGCAAATCGTGGTGCTGCCCTACTACCTATTTAGCGGTACGTTGATTAGCCGTATCAAGCGGCAGGTAGAGCATTTGAAAACCCAATATCCCACGATGCGTTTTGCATCGACCACGTATTTTGGTTTTGAGCAGGAAATTTTTGCCTTGCTAGAAACCCGTGTCCACGATTTGCAAGAAGGCAAACCCGAATGCCGTATGCCGTGCGATGGTTGCAAATACCGTGAACACCACGCCCATGAACACGAGCATCACCATGACCACAAATAATCACCACCACAACATCGTTACTGAACAATTAACGGCAGCGGGTCGGGCGATTGAACACGATTCGTTTTCCATCATTGATCGTGAAGTCACCGCCCACAGCTACACGCCCGAACAGTGGCCGATTGTGCGCCGCATGATTCACGCGAATGCCGATTTTGATTTCAATGGACTCACCGCCTTCCACCCGAACGCAGTCACCGCCGGATTGACCGCGATTGTGTCGCGCAGCACCCGCGTGGTGGCGGATGTGGAAATGATTTGTGTGGGTTTATCCGCCCCACGCTTGGCGCACTTTGGCATGACCACGCACCAATTCATTAGCGATGCCGATGTGATTGAAACCGCCAAGGCTGAAAACACCACCCGCGCCGTGCAAGCCATGCGCAAAGCCCATCGGCTGGGATTGTTGGATGGTGCGATTGTCGGCATCGGCAACGCGCCCACGGCTTTGATTGAACTGGTGCGTTTGATAAAAGAAGAAAACGCCCGCCCCGCGCTGGTGGTTGGGATGCCGGTAGGGTTTGTGTCGGCGGCGGAATCCAAAGATTTAATGATGTGGGAAAACACCGATGCCCATAGCGTGCCTTGGGTTGTGATTCGTGGACGCAAAGGCGGCTCGACCTTGGTTGTAGCGGCAATTCATGCGTTGCTGGGGTTGGCGGAAGCACAAGTCGCTACGCAACATGGACAATAGCAGCGCACCACGCGGCACACGCACAGGCTTTACCACGGGCGCTTGCTCGGCGGCGGCGGCGCGTGCTGCCGTGGTGGGGCTGGTGACGGGGCAAGTTCCCGAAACCATTGAATGCGTCTTACCCAATGGCGATACGGTGACGTTTGCCGTGCAAGATGGTGTCGTGGATGTATTGCAACGCACCGCCCATGCCGTCGTGGTCAAAGACGCTGGCGATGATCCCGATTGCACCGACAAAGCCCGCTTAACCGCCGATGTGTCGCTGTTACCCGATCAACCCGACCACATCCACATTACTGGAGGTTCGGGCGTGGGTGTGGTGACGATGCCCGGCTTGGGTTTAACGGTCGGCTTATCCGCGATCAACCCCGTTCCGCGCCGCAATATCGAGGCAAATGTACGAATCGCCGCCGCTTCGTTATTGGACGATGTGGGTTTGTCCGTGGTGATTTCCGTTCCAGACGGCGAGTTGATGGCGAAAAAAACCACCAATGCCCGTTTGGGAATTTTGGGTGGTATTTCGATTTTGGGAACGACCGGAATCGTCAAACCCTATTCCACCGCAGCCTACCGTGCCAGTGTGGTACAGGGCGTGCAGGTGGCGGGAACGTTGCCGCACGGCATCGTGGTGCTGACCACCGGTGGGCGCACCGAAAAATTTGTGATGGATGAATTTCCGCATCTACCCGAAGCCGCCTTTGTGCAGATGGGCGATTTTTTGCGTTACGCCATGAGCGCGGCGGTGAAAGCGGGTTTGAAGCAAGTGGTCATCGGCGGCATGGTGGGCAAACTCACCAAAATCGCCCAAGGTGAAACCATCACCCATGCAGGGCGTGCTGATGTAAG
Source organism: uncultured Rhodoferax sp. (assembly GCA_937863075.1). Taxonomy (GTDB): domain Bacteria; phylum Pseudomonadota; class Gammaproteobacteria; order Burkholderiales; family Burkholderiaceae_C; genus Allorhodoferax. The sequence continues at coordinate 5,548 of CALMCD010000125.1, forward strand.
CACCGCCCTGCTTGCAGATATAGCTATTGAATTAGGAGCGCCACCTGATGTCTGCGAAGCCATACGCAACGCCAAAACCGCCCGTTATGCCGGAGAGCGTATGGATGAATTGGGTCTCGGTGCAGCGTTTCACACGGCATTGGCGCAGCGGGTGATTCAAACGCTGCGTGCGCGTTACCCCGATTCCTTTGATTTGAAAGTGCTGGTCTGCGATTTCGATGGTCGCAAAATAGCGGAGGCTTCTTCATGAATGCCATAAATACGATTCATACGATTCAAAAATGCCACGTCATCGGTGTACTCGATGACGGTGCGGCGAGTTTAGGGCAGGCCGCACTCGCGCACATCCAGCAAGCCCAATGGGTGATTGGTGGAGCGCGTACCCTGCAATTATTCGCCGACCATATCGCCCCGAATGCGGTGCAGCGCGATTTAACGGGGGTGTTATCGCAAGTCCCAGAATGGATTCGTGCCGCACAAGCCGCGCATCTGCGTGTAGTCGTATTGGCAACGGGTGACCCGCTGTGCCACGGCATTGCAGCATATTTGGCATCGCGCTTGTGCATCGAAGCGATTACGGTGATTCCGAATGTATCTACCTTGCAATTAGCCTGTGCGCGTTTGTGTTTGCCGTGGAATGAAATGAAGTTTTCCTCGGTTCACAGCAAAGATGCGGGCGATTGGATTCCCGAATCGGATGCCCGTCACGGTTTGTATGCCTTGTTGCGCGATATTCGCCAGCATGATCGGCTCGCTATTTTGACCAGCCCCGCCAACACCCCCGACCGCATCGCGCGGATGTTAGTAGCCGAAGGCCTATCCGATGATTTTGATATGGCAGTGGCAGAGCGTCTTTGCCAACCCGAAGAACGTATCGTGAGCGGTTTCAGCATTCAAGCCGCCACCCAAATGCCGTTTGCTGATCCGAATGTGGTGTTGCTGTGGCGTACCCAACGGCGTTCATCGCCCGTGTTGTTTGGTTTGCCCGATGCCAGTTTTGAACAGCGTTTCCCCGATAAAGG
>CALMCD010000126.1 GCA_937863075.1 uncultured Rhodoferax sp.
CACATTGCGTCCGATACGGCCGAAGCCGTTAATTCCAATCTTGATGGTCATGGTGTAAGTCCTTGAAATAAAACTTGAAGTAAAACGTGAAGTAAAAAAACTGTCACGATTTTAATCGGCAGTGTGCAGCACCTCATCCACCGCCAGCCCCAATTCGATGACGGAAAGCGCATAAAAGCTGCTCCAGTTGTAACGGGTCACGGTGTAGAAGTTTTCAGTTCCGGCAATGTAGAGTGGTGGATTGTCTGCGCCGTTTTGCAGCATCACCAGTGCCAACGGGCCTTTGTGCGGGATGCCGTCGTCTTCCAGTAGCACGCCTTTTTCCTGCATGGTGGCGTAGGTGAAGGTGGGCAGAATATCGGGTTTCAGCAGATCGGTTAAATCGGCGTTTTCGTTTTGCAGCGTGACGTTATAGTGCGTGGGCATTCCGGTTTTCCAGCCGAACGCCTTGAAATAATTGGCGACCGATCCAATCACATCCTCCGTGCTGTGCCGCAGGTCGATGCGCCCATCACCGTCAAAATCAATCGCGTAACGCATCCAGCTCGACGGCATAAACTGTGGCACGCCCACCGCGCCCGCGTAGCTGCCGCGCCATTCGGTCGGATCGGTTCCCACACGTTGGCTCAGGGCGAACAGGGCTTTCAATTCACCACGAAAAAATTCACGGCGCTGGGCGGCACGCGGGTGGGCATTGGGAAAATCCAGCGATAAAGTCGCCAGCGCATCCAGCACCCGAAAGCTGCCCGTATTGCGCCCGTAATTCGTTTCCACGCCCAAAATGCCGACGATGATGTAGGCGGGAACGCCCATTTCTCGCTCGGCGCGTTCGAGTGTGGCGCGGTTTGCCTTCCAAAACGCCACGCCTTGCCGAATGCGGGTGGCTTCGACTGTGCGATTGCGATACGCCTCCCAATTTTTCACCGTGGTCGCTTTGGCGGGAATGACAGCACGCGCCACGCTGGGCAGATAACGCGCTTGCATTAAGGTTTCCCGCACGATTTGCGCATCCAGCCCCGCATGAAGCGCGACTTCTTCCGACAAGGTTTGCATATCGGCATGGGCGCTTTCCCGATCGGCATACAAAACCGGAGCCTCTTTTTTAACGACTTTTTTCCCGCTAGCACTGGCAGATACCGTGCATAAAGCGATGAGGAAAGTAGCAAGAATCCATTTCATTTTTACTGTGTTTTTTTTCATGATGCTTGAGACGGTGATGCAGGCACATGGTGAAAAACGTGCCGAAATTCTTTTTGCAATCGTTTGAAGGTAGCCCGCGCTTCAGACGATGCAGCGGCGTTGGTGGCTGCCGGAGCGTAGCGCCATGTTTCCATGCGCAGCAGCCATTGGGCGATTTCGGGGATGTTCACCAAAGCCGCCATTTGGCGCGGCGAAGCGTTGGCGGGAATCTCAAAGCCCGCTTTGCGCAAACGCACCGCTGCATCGTTCAACAAACGCAGCCACGGGTTTTGCTGATGCCGTTCCCACGCTGCCCACAGCATCGCCAGCCCGCTCATGCCCACGATGATGCCGATGAAAAGATAGCTTAAATCCTCCCAATCCGGCGATTCAAAGCCCAGTTTACGCAGCATATCGAATTGCTTGCTTTGCGTGTAATTCAACACCCACTGGTTCCAGCTATTGTTGGCGGCTTCCCACATCATGCGCAGTTCAAGGGCGAATTGCGGTGCAGCACCCTGAAAAACGGCGGCAATCGCACCCGCTGGAACCGTCAAGCGCACCGCCGAACCCGTCCGCGCCGGAGCAACCGCCGAGGTTGGATCAACGCGTACCCAGCCCCGATCGGCAATCCAGACTTCCGACCACGCATGGGCATCGCTTTGGCGCACCGTCCAAAATCCATCGACAGGATTCATTTGACCGCCCTGATAGCCCGTCACAATCCGCGCCGGAATGTTAAGGTAGCGCATCAAAATCACGAAGCTGGACGCAATATGTTCGCAAAAACCCACTTTTTTATCGAACCAAAATTCATCCGCACTGTGAATGCCGTATTCACCGGGTTCAAGGGTGTAGGTGTAGCCACCGGTTTGCAGATGCGTTAAAACCCCTTCCACCAGCGCCCATTTACCCTTACCCTGATAGCGGGGGTCTTGCCGCAGCGCGTTGGCAAACGCCAGCGTGCGCGGGTTGGAATCCAACGGCATGGCTACATAATTCTGCAAAGCGGTGGTCGATTGCATCGGGCCATGCCGAAAGTTGGTGTAGCTGGTGGCTTTATAGCGCAGCATATCGGAGATGGGTTTATCTGCCTCCCACTGCAATTCCGGCGACATACGGGCATCCAATCCTTCCGCCGTGGGTTTGGTGAGGGCGGCATCCAGCGGTAGCAACCAAGGGCGGTGCGTGGTTTCGAGGGTGACTTGGTACACAATCGGTTTACCCTGCACCTGCAAATCCGCTTTCAAGTCCGGCACGCGCATAAAAAGACCGCGATACGGTTCCCACACCCGTCCATCGAAGCGCGACAACACGGGGCCGCGAAAATACATTTGGCTCTCGGGTGGCGGCGTTCCTTCAAAACGTACCCGCATGGCGATGCTGTCATCTTGTGCCAACTTCGCTACCGAACCCACTTCCATGCGCGAAGACAGTCCGGTACGACCCGCCATCGCATCAATCGGCACACCCCACAGCGGCGCGATACGGGGAAAGAGTAAAAACAGCACCAGCATGATCGGTGCGCCCAACAGTGCCATCCACCCCGCTGTTTTCGCGGCATACCACAGCGGTGGACGACCCACCGGCATATGGCTATTCACCAGCGCGGTCAGCAAGCCAAGCAAGCCTATCAACATCGCCATCGCAACCAAAAGGCTTTGCGAAAAGAAGAAATTGCTCAATAAAACAAAAAAGCCCAAAAAGAAAATCACGAACGCATCGCGCCGACCGCGCATTTCCAGTGTTTTCATGGCGAGCAACACCACCAAAAAGGTAACCCCCGCATTGCGCCCCATCAGCGTTTTATGGGTAAAAAACGTGGCCGCCGTCGCCACCAGCAGCAGCCCAATCAACCACCAGCGCGAAGGCAACGGCGAACCATGCCACGCTAAAGAGCTGCGCCAGATCAACAAACCACCCGCCAATAACCAGCTCCATTCGGGAATATGGGGCGTGAGGGGCAGCACAATCCACCCCGTTACCACGAGAAGGAAAATCGTATCCCGTGCTTCGCGGGGCAAATGGCGCAGACTGTTCAAGGGGAGATTCATGTGGTTTTCCCTCCATTTTTTCAATCTTGGTTACAGCGTTCCAAATCGGAAGCCATACCCGCTAATACGTGACCCCAATCCTCCTGCTGCGCAACGGGATACAGTTTGACGTGATACGGTAAATGGTAACGTTCATAATACCGTGTCCAACCCGTTTTCCAATCAAAATCCGAAGGCGATAATACAAGCCATAAGGGTTTTTCAAGGATTTTAGAAAAATGAATCGTCAGCATATCATTGCTGATAATTAAATCAACCAATTCACACAATGCTTCTCGATCGCCCACCGAATGCACGCTGCGTGGATAAAATAACAATTCAGGATACGCATTGAGCGTGGCTTGATCGGCTTCGCTCAAATGCTCTTGTAGAAATATATATTGCAAATGGGTGGGCAGATGGATAATCCAATCGGACAATGCCAAATTACCCTGTGGATTCCAAAATAACCCTACACGCGGTTTATGCGAAATACCCAGTTCCGTATCCCAATAGGCTATAACTTTTTTATCGGCACGTTGATAAATAGCCTGTTGAAAGGCTTGCAAGGAGGCTTTGCGGTTAAGCTGTGCCGGCAAAAAATCCGGTTGAAACGCCAATGCTTGGTCGTGGCTATCGACCGCTGCTTCAAATTGTTTTAATTGTTGAAATGCATTACCGCGATTGGTATACGCTGCCACCATATCGGGTTTTAATTCCAGCGCACGGTTGTGGCTGGCGATGGCGGCTTCAAAATGTTTTAATTCTTGCAACACACTGCCACGGTGGTTGTAAATTTCTGGTATGTTGGGGTTAATGGCAATGGCTTTATCCATAAACGCAATGGCTTTATCCAGTTGTCCTAAATTAAAACACGCCATCCCCATAAAATGCAGCACATTAAAATCATGCGGCACGACTGCCAATAAAGCCTCCCAGACCATTTTGGCCTGCATATATTCTTTCTTCCGGTATAGCTCCAGCCCCTCAAGCAGGGTATTCATGATTTTTTCGTTGCTATCCATTTTGATTTGATTGGTATCCGCGTTAAAACTCAGGTAAAACTAACCAACGCCAACGCCTGCAAACACGCTTTTTTATGTGCTTCGCCGCTGCCGAGGGGGATTTCTTTATTGGATAGTCGCAGGCCGTAGCGTACATTGCGGCGGTCGGCGATTTGTACCCATGCGCAGAGGCGGGACAGTGCCTGCTCCCGCGCACCCGCGCCTAGCCCTGTATGCGCCATGTCCAGCCACAGTTCCACATTGTGGGCATTTTGCGCGTCACGGCTAACCAGTGTGTCGGATTTAGCGACCTTTTTCCACACCACCACCTTGAGAGGGTCACCGCGCTGATAGGCTCGCACGCCGTCAAACTCGCCCGTGCGGGTGCGAACACTGGTATTCACCCCTCCGGCACGCGGTTCTCCGGCTGGCAGGGGGGGCGGATTCGCTTCAGGGGCAGGGTAAACCAACACTTGCGCGGCGGGTCGCCAAATTGTCCACACGCGGAAAGTGCCGAGCGGGAAACGGGTTTCTGCGGTCAACACCGGAATCGGATGCCAGCCACGCGAAGGCGGAACAAAAGCCAGTTGCACCCGTGCCGTGCCTTGGGCGGGAACATCCGTCCACACCCAGTGCTTTTCTGCTTTACGGTTTTCCGAATCCAACGCCGCCATACCAATCCCGTAACGCACACGGTTACGCTGGCTGGATAAATTCACGGTAAAAACGGCTTTCTCGCCTGCGTATTGGGCATCGGGTGCTAGCAAATTCATCGTCAGCCCATGTAAATTCGCATGACACACATACACGCCCACCGCCGCGCAACCCGTGAGCAAAAAGCTCAATACATAGCCCAAATTCAACTGGTAATTGATAGACGCAATCAGCAACACCAACAGCGTAGCCCCCAGCATAAAACCCGGAACGGTCGGCAAAATATACACATTGCGCTGGGTGAGTGTGACGGTATCACGCGGGGCAATGCGCTCCACAAACCAGTGGTGAATGCGGGTGCG
>CALMCD010000127.1 GCA_937863075.1 uncultured Rhodoferax sp.
ATTGGGCGACCCGATAGCGCAACCAATTCGTGCGAAAGCAATAAACCAATGGCAACCGCTACGGAAATCATAGCTACCAATACACGGCTGGTAAGCCTTTCACCGAGAAAGAGGGTACTAATCAGCACCGTCCAAATCGGCATCGTAAAACCCAAAATCGCGGCGCGACCGGATGCCAATTCTTTCACACCCAAAATCGCGGCGGTGTGCCAGCCCAGTACGTTGGGGATGCCCAATTTGACGATGCTGCCCCACTCTGCCCCGCGCGGCATCATGCGCACGCCCTTGGCATAGTAAAAAAGAAAGAGCCACAGCCCGCCGATGGTCATGGTGAAGGCGCGAAAGTACAGCGGCGACATCTCGCGCAGGCTGTATTTCATCATCGGCCAATTTACGCCCCACATGAGTGTGAGTGCTACCAATGCCCAGAGTTGTTTGCGGGTAATCATGGGGATTGGCGTGTTAATACATGCCAAATAGCCGTGGCAAAAGGTAAATCTTTGGTAGCGATACGCTCTTTTTCAAGTGAAGCTGTTACTAACGGTAGCCATTCTTTAGCAGGATGCTGGTTTGCCATTTCAGCCAATTCCTCTGCATATTGCACATACCCCTGAATTTCACTGAATCGTATTTGTTTTAATGCACCGTTAAGATTGAAAATACGAATGGTTTCTGAGGCACGATTTTCCTCGGCTGGAGAAAGCCCTTCTCTGGGGCGGACTGATCCATCGGCTGAAAAAACCAAATAATGTTCAGGATTTTCTATATCGGGTTTGATGAGGTCTTGTGGTTGATAAGTTAATTTTGGATGGTCTTTATGGTCGCCACAACGATCTTTATTTTTGCATGAACCGAACAAATTACCCCATTGAAAGGTTAGTTGAGGATTACGCCCTTTTTGATGAAAGTGTTCAATTTGTTTATCACCGTTGCTAATATCTATTTCACAATAAGCGCAGCGTTTTCCTTGCATTGCCTCCAGTTCAACCCAAATATCTGCTTTATCCGCTGAAGTAACATTATCCCAATTATCCCGACCATGTTTGTAGTGCTTTAAGCAGATTGGTGATGTGTTTCTTTGTAATTGGTGCATTCACTCGCTCCCTTTAGAACGAGGTAATTTGGGAAGTTGTTGCTTGAATGCCTGTAAACGAATCATACGGTCACATTCGCGCATGAGTGGATGATTTTCACCAAAATGTGCTTCCAATTTTTGCCGCATTGCTTTTCCATCTTCGTCTTCATGCAGATTTTGTTGGATTAGCGCATGGTAATCAGAAAGCATTACGGTTTCTGGTATTTCTGGAATGGGGTTAATATCCATAATGCGAGCCAATAAATCGGCACTAGAAATACCTTTTGTTTGAAAATCAATGGTTTTAACTGCATCCCCTTGTATTACCCGAATACAAGATTTATCCACACTACTTAAAATTTGTGGGCTATGGGTGGTAACAATGAATTGAACCAGTGGAAATGCTTCGCGCAGTTGTCCCAAAATAACCTGCTGCCAACGGGGATGTAAGTGCATATCGACTTCATCAATCAAAATAATACCACTGGTTTTCAGCGCTGCCTCTGCGCCAAGGTGGGGATTTAGTTTGATACAACGATAGGCAATATCACCAATCATAGCCAATACACTACGGATACCGTCACTTAATAAATCCACATCCATAATGCCTAATGTATCATGGTGTAAGACCAGTGATTTTTCGTGGCTAATACTATATTCTAATGTATGCCATCCCGTAATAGGTCGTAAAAAGGTATCAATGGCTTTTTGGACTACCTGAATACGTTCATGTGCAGCACTAATAATGTCTATATTAGCTTTATTCTCCAATTGCTTAATTTGCTGTTCGCGGTAACTTTCAAAAGCCCAGATAAACCATTCTTTAAAATGTTTATACGATGATGCGGGTTCTAGGCAGTTCATATAAGCAAAGGTGCGTACATAGAAATCGTCTTTTTGCTTTGAATCTTTTCCTTTAGTTGCCTCCGCAAGACGTTTTTGCGCCCATAAGCGACCGGTTCCATAGTTGCCGAATACGGGCAAATCGAGCACTGGTTTGGCGGGATCACGGATTTTCTCCTGAATAGTGCTAACCCATTTTTTCATCGAGTTAGTAGCGCTATCATCCTTTGTTTTACTTAATTTAACTTCACTATCCCGATAGCGCACCCAAGTGCTTTTCAAACCATTGCCAAAATCACCTGCTATTGCAATGTGTACTGGTAATTGGCGTGCCATATCACCTGATGGATGGGTTAATAAACGGGCATCACTGATAGCAATTCCGTTCTTGGGATCATTGAAAGCATTACGTGCTAAATCAAAACCACTGACATAAGGCCAGAGACCTATGCGAATGGCATCCAATATCGTCGATTTTCCAAAACCATTTTCAGCTATAAGCACTGTTAAATGAGGGTCTAACGGAATTTCCAGATTGGAAAAACATCGAAAGTTTTTCAAACGTAACTTATAAAGAATAAAAATTCGGTTTTGGTCGGGAAACTGAGTAACAGTAGTACTAGACATTAAATATAACCTAAACCGCCACCGGTGCTTTAATAGCCGGATGGCATTCATAACCGCGCACTTCAAAATCTTCGTATTGGT
>CALMCD010000128.1 GCA_937863075.1 uncultured Rhodoferax sp.
GCCGATGCCCAATACCAAAGCGCACTCGCTATGCGGGATCAAGCGCGGGCGGGTGCGGCCTCCTCCGGTTTGGCACAAGGCTTTACCAAGGTGGTCGCGCCCTATGACGGTTGGATTTTGGATACCCCCGCCCAAGTAGGCGATTTAGCCGTACCGGGTAAGCCACTGCTGACGATTTACGCACCGCAACCCCTGCGTGCCGTGGTGCAAGTACCTGCATCGCGTTTACCCACTGTGCGTGCGGCTGGCCAAATAGCGGTGGATGTTGCTAGCAAAACCATAGCACCCTCTGCAAGAATGACGGTTCCTTCAGCCGATCCAGTCTCTCAAACCACTGAATTGCGTTTGGATTTACCGCCCAAAGAAAGTGCCGATCTCATCCCCGGGCAGCAAGTGCGTGTGCGCTTTATGGGGGCAATATCGAATGCAGCGGCATCGAATAAATTGATTGTTCCGGCTGCTGCGATTGTGCGCAGAGGGGAATTAACCGCGGTGTATGTCAAAACCAAAGAGGCTAACCCCGCCACTTTTGCGCTGCGTGCCGTGCGTTTGGGTGCGGCACAAGGTGCGGCAGGTTTTGAAGTATTAGCCGGATTGCGCGATGGCGAAACCGTTGCCCTTGAACCGAATCGTGCGGGGTTTGCCAAATGAAGTCGATACACCACCTCGGGATTTCTGGGCGGATTGCCGCCGCGTTTCAAGCCAATGCCATTACGCCTTTGTTGGCGCTTGTTGCCTTGCTGCTCGGATTGTTTGCCGTACTCGTCACCCCGCGTGAGGAAGAGCCGCAAATCAACGTCACGATGGCGAATGTGTTGATTCCGTTTCCGGGCGCGAGTTCGGCGGATGTGCAAAACATGGTCGCCCGCCCCGCCGAGCAGTTGCTGGGGCAAATAGCAGGTATCGAACACACCTTCTCGGTCGCGCGTCCCGGTGTGGCGATTGTGACGGTGCAATTCAAAGTCGGTGTACCGCGTACCGAGGCGTTGGTGCGCTTGTACGATGTGTTAAACGCCAATCAAGATTGGCTGCCGCGTGGATTGGGCGCGTTATCGCCCATCGTGCGCCCTAAGGGAATTGACGATGTACCCGTAGTCGCCGTCACGTTGTGGAACAAAGAAGCCGCCGCCGCTGCGGATTTAGAGCCGATTGCCCACGCGCTGGAAACCGAATTGAAATCGGTAGCCGGTGTGCGCGAGGTGCAAACGATTGGCGCACCCGGGCGGTCGATTCAAATTGCGATTGATCCGGCACGGCTGCGGGATCGGGGTGTGGATATTTTGTCGCTGCAAAAAATCGTCACGGCTGCCAATTTTGGAATGCCCGCCGGAAACGTCATCAACACTGCAAACACCAGCACATCGCCGCAAATGCTGACGGTGGAAGCGGGTGAATTTCTCCATTCCGTTGAAGATGTGGGCGATTTGGTCGTGGGTAGCCACCAAGGAAAACCGATTTTCCTGCGCGATGTCGCCGATATTCAAGCCGGAACGCAGCACGCCCAGCGCCATGTCTGGCATACGCTGGGGGGAACGGAAAAGGATGCAGGGCAATCCTTCCCCGCCGTCACGATTAGCGTGACCAAAAAACCCGGGGAAAACGCGGTCGATGTCTCGCAAGGCGTAACGGCGCGGTTGAATGCGTTGCGCAATACGATTGTTCCGGCGAATATGGAAGTGTCCATTAGCCGCGACTACGGTCAAACCGCAGCCGAAAAAGCCAATAAGCTGATTCAAAAATTGGCGTTTGCGACGGGTTCGGTGATTTTGCTGGTCGGATTTGCGCTGGGTCGGCGTGAGGCGGTGATTGTGGGCGCGGCGGTGATTTTGACGCTCACCGCCACGCTGTTTGCATCGTGGGCATGGGGCTTTACGTTGAATCGCGTTTCGCTGTTCGCGCTGATTTTCAGTATCGGCATTTTGGTGGACGATGCGATTGTGGTGGTCGAAAACATCCACCGCCACCAGCAATTAAACCCCGAAGCGTCGTTGCGCACGCTGATTCCCCAAGCGGTGGATGAAGTGGGCGGCCCCACGATTTTGGCGACCTTCACCGTGATTGCGGCATTGTTGCCGATGGCGTTTGTATCCGGTTTGATGGGGCCGTATATGAGTCCGATTCCGATTAACTCCAGCCTCGGCATGGCGTTATCGTTGGCGATTGCGTTCACGGTTACGCCTTGGTTGGCATTGAAGTTTATGCGGGAGCATTCGGGACACACGGGCAATGCAGCCAACCACCACGCGCCGCATCCACCGCAAAATTCCAAATTGCAAGCCTTGTTCGGCACGATTTTGTCGCCGTTTTTGGAAAGCGCCCGTAAACGCTGGCTTTTGCTCGCGGGGATTTTGGCGGCGTTGATGCTTTCCGTGGGGCTGGTGTTTGTGCAATGGGTGGTCTTGAAGATGCTGCCGTTTGATAATAAAAGCGAATTTCAAGTAGTCGTCGATATGCCCGCTGGCACACCGCTGGAAGAAACTGCCGCCACGTTGCAAGATTTGGGCGCGTTTTTAGCCCAGCAGCCCGAAGTGCGTGATCTGCAAGGCTATGCGGGAACGGCATCGCCCATCACGTTCAATGGTTTGGTGCGGCAGTATTACCTGCGTGCGGATATGGAGCAGGGCGATTTGCAAGTGAACTTGGTGGATAAAAGCCACCGCAGCGAGAAAAGCCACGCCATCGCCCAACGCCTGCGCCCTGAATTGGAAGCGATTGGCGCAAAACACCATGCGCGGGTGAAGGTGGTGGAAGTTCCGCCCGGCCCCCCCGTGATGTCGCCCTTGGTGGCGGAAGTGTATGGCCCTGATGAAGCGGGTCGGCAACAACTGGCGCGTCAGGTAGCGAAAGCGTTTGGTGATACAGCGGATATTGTGGGCGTGGATACGAGTTTGCGCGAGAACGCTCCGCGTGCCTTCTTGAAAGTTCGCCGCCAGCGTGCCGAATCGTTGGGCATTCCGGTCGCGGCGATTGCGCAAACGGTGTCGGCGGCTTTGTCGGGCGTGGATGCGGCGTATCTGCACGATCAGCAATCCAAATACCCCGTTCCCGTGCGGATTCAGCTTCCGCGCGAAGCCCAAGTCGGTTTGGATGCCGTTTTAGCCTTGCCGATGCGAGCCGCCAATGGGCAAATCGTACCGCTATCCGAATTGGTAGAAGTGGAACGCGGCATTATTGATATGCCGCTGTTCACCAAAGATTTGCAAGGTGTGAGCTACGTGTTTGGCGATATGGCAGGCAAGCTGGATTCGCCGCTGTACGGACTTTTTGCCGCCCGCAGCACCTTGGCAGAGATGCAAAAGAACGCCCCCAACCGCATGGGCGAGTTTTGGATTCACCAACCCGCCTCCAGCTATCACGAATACGCGATTAAATGGGATGGCGAATGGCAAATCACCTATGAAACTTTCCGCGATATGGGCGCAGCCTACGGCGTGGGTTTGATTTTGATTTATTTGCTGGTGGTGGCGCAGTTCAAAAGCTACCTCACGCCCTTGGTCATCATGGCTCCGATTCCCTTGACCATCATCGGGGTGATGCCGGGTCACGCGCTGCTGGGTTCGCAATTCACCGCGACCAGCATGATCGGCATGATTGCGCTGGCGGGCATCATCGTGCGCAATTCGATTTTGCTGGTGGATTTTATTGAGCTGCAAGTGCGTGAAGGCATTGCGTTCAAAACAGCGGTGCTGCAATCCGCTGTCGTGCGGGCGCAGCCGATTGTGCTGACGGGGGTTGCCGCCATGATTGGTGCATTCTTTATCTTGGACGACCCGATTTTCAACGGCTTGGCAATCGCACTGATTTTTGGGATTTTGGTTTCCACCTTGCTCACGCTGGTGGTGATTCCCGTGCTGTATTACGCGCTGTACCGCAAGCGCATGGAAACTTAACTGCTGATGATTCACGTATTCACGTAAAAGGAGAATGGAAATGACCGTAGAACGCTATATCCGCCTGATGGCTGGTTTTTTTATCATGCTATCGCTGGCACTGGGGGTAGAAGGTAGCCCGATTTTTTGGACCAAATGGGCATTGGCATTTACCGCTTTTGTGGGCTTTAATTTATTTCAATCGGCATTGACCGGTTTTTGTCCACCCGGCATTCTGCTGCGAAAATTGGGCGTTCCCGAAGGAAACGGAACCTGTTCCAAATAACATTCAATCCATGACCACACTCACTGACACCCAAGCCCGCTCCGATGTACTCAACCGCTTACGCCGTGCCGAAGGGCAGATTCGGGGTATTCAGCGTATGGTGGAGGCGGGCGAAGACTGTCAAAAAATTGGTCAACAATTCTCCGCCGTGCGCAAAGCCTTGGATAGCACCTATCTGCGCATGACGGTGTGCTTTATGGAACAAGAACTTAAATCCCGCCTAGCCGCCGATGGTTCGCAAAGCGCAGACGTAGAAGCCATGATTCACAACATGGAAACTATGTTGGC
>CALMCD010000129.1 GCA_937863075.1 uncultured Rhodoferax sp.
GCCTGTTTACCATGACCGAAGGTAAACAGATGCTCGGTACGGTGTATGTGTATAAAAACGGCCAGTTTATGGGCAATACCGATATTCAGTATTTGCTCAAAGACGGTCGTGCCAATGCGAGTGTGGCGAGTTTTATTACAGGCTGCAAATCCTGCCGCGTCCAGCAATTTGCCGGAACGGGTGAAACACCCGTAGATCATGGTAAGACGGTAGCCCATGAATTTGGTCACTACGTTTTGGGTTTATTGGATGAATACCGTGAAGTAGGCGGTACTTCGACTGCCCCCAGCTCGCCCCAAGATGGTGATACGCCGCGCGATAGCATCATGCACAACCATCTAGGGTTCACCAATATCAGTACCACCGATGATTATGCAGACCCTGCCAATCAAAAAACGGCGCAGTTTCGTTTCTTTGGTAAATCAGCGTGGGATGTGTTGGTCACCGATCCGGCTAGCGATCCGACCAATATCGGGCGCACCTATTTCGCACCGTTTAAGAACATGGCGGCTCCGACCAAGGCCACGCTGACCAAGCCAACCACAGGCTGGGAAAACGATTTGAAAATTGTGTACATGGGCGGTGAAAATTCGAGTGCCACGGCGAAAAATACTGTTGCAACTACGACATCGATCCCGTCTGCCCGAGGCCCGATTAACGTGATTGTGATTGATACAACGATGGGAGCGGATGCGTTGAAAGCACAAATCAACGCTGCTGCACAGATGATTGACGCTTCGGGTGATAGGAATCGCATTGCGGTGTACGCCCATCCATTCACCAGTATGCCTATCGTGCCGATGACGACGCTTTCATCGGCGGAAAAGCGGGCGAGTGTGAAGCAAGCGATCGCCAAAATCGCTGCGGATACAACGACCGATGAAAAAACCATCGGTGACCGGATTTTTGATTGGGCCGAAACCCAACTCCCCAGCTTTTTCCCCGCTGGTGTAACGACGCAGCAAAATATCCCGGGCTGGAATTACCGCGTGTACGCCACCGGTAAAGCGGTAGGGGTATCGGGTGGTAATTTGTTCGCATACGATGGAGCAAATCTCATTCCACTGGGTGCAGTAGGAGGCTGGTTGGCTCAAACGCGGGGTAACTTGAGTGCATCGTTACAAAAAGCGTTGGATGCGGTGAAAGCGGTGCGGACGGCAGCAGATACACCATCGGTTTCTTTGTTCACGAACGCGAGTCAAACCGTCGATAACGGCGTGGTGGAAGCGTTCAAAACCGCGAGTGTGGCGATCAATCCGGTGGTGTTGAATGCGGAAGGTGCATCCGCCGCGCCGCGTTTGCGCAGCACCGTGGCTGGCAAAACTTCGATGTATGACGCAGCCAAGGGTACAGCGGGTAATTTCAAAGAAGCCAGCAAGTTGGCGGATTGGTCCAAGGTCGCTGGCAAAGCCGCGAATGCAGCCGAGGGGGATGAAATTCAAGTGGTGAACGAATCAGGCGTAGAGAAGCTGACCAGCACCACCCCCCACACCATGAGTTCGGTGCTGACGGCGGGAATCGACAAACAAGCCATGTTTAGCGTTTTTACGGAAGATGACGATGCGAATAAAGTCAGTTTTTCACTCACCGCGCCGAATGGCACTGTGATTACGCCCCAAAGTTTGCCGACGGGTGTCACTTATAGCGCGGATGCCGAAGAAGGTTCGTTTACTTACACGGTTAATGCCAGTTATGCGGGCTTCTCGGGTACATGGAAAAGCACGGCTTCCACCACTGCGACCACCGGAACCCAAGGTGCTGTAGCACAAGCCGTAGAGGTGGCTTCGCCGCTGGGTGCGGGTTGGGATGTGGTGGGTGGAACATTGGCAGATACGCGACCCATGAGCGTGATGGTCGAAGTATCCGGCCCCGTCGCGGTGACGGGTGCGAGCGTGAAAGCCGACATCATCTCGATGGCCAGCGGTGCTGCGGTGCGTTCCGACATAGCATTGTTGGACGATGGTAAAGGGGTAGACCTGAAAGCGGGCGATGGAACGTATTCGGTGAGTCTGGCCGACTTGCCCGTCGGCGAATATGAAATTCAGGTCAAGATTGGTAACAGTGGATCGGCGGTGTACAGCACGGCTGGTAATACCAAACAAGGCACGAATACAACTCCGCAAAGTGTGGGCGCATTCCAACGTGTGGTTTACGATGTATTTGTGAAAGAACGTTAAAGCACCCTCAACAAAGGGGATGAAACGCTATAGTGGCATTCTTTTTTCGGAAGGAATGCCATGCGTGCAAAACTAAAAACGTTGGTGGGAACCTTGGGGCTGTCCTTGTTGGCATCCACGCCCCAAGCCGCTGAACACCAGCTTTCCAAAATTCACTACGATGCCGCCCGCAATGTAAACGTGCTGGATATGGTGGTGAGTATTGATTGGGATGTGGATGCCCCTCCCGCTGGACGCGATAAAGCGTTTTTGGAGGGGATTATTCGCCAATCTTCCCAAAGCCTGTTTACCATGACCGAAGGTAAGCAGATGCTGGGTACGGTGTATGTGTACAAGAATAGCCAGTTCATGGGCAATACCGATGTGCAGTATTTGCTCAAAGACGGTCGTGCCAATGCCCACCCCGCTGGTTTTACGGCGTGCAAGGTCTGCCGCGTGCAGCAGTTTGCGGGAGCGAAAAAAACGCCTTCCGAACACGGCAAAACTATGGCGCATGAATTTGGCCACTACATCCTCGGTTTGTACGATGAATACCGCGAGGCGAAGTCCACTTCCACCCGCCCCAGTTCCCCGCAAAGTGAAGATACGCCGCGTGACAGCATCATGCGGAATCAACTGCTTTTTTCACACCTCAGCACCGCCGATGATTATGCCGACCCTGCCAATCGCAAAACGGCGCAGTTTCGTTCCACTGGTAAATCGGCGTGGG
>CALMCD010000130.1 GCA_937863075.1 uncultured Rhodoferax sp.
TTTACCCCACGCACGCTTTCCAGGCGTGTGACTTAAACCGCTCATCCACCGCTCCTGAGATTTTTAATGATGGTCGGTGTGAAAGGATTCGAACCTTCGACCCCTTGCACCCCATGCAAGTGCGCTACCAGGCTGCGCCACACACCGAATCAGACCGCTAGTATAACCCGTGAAAGCTCAACTTTTGGCAAGTGGAGCGATTTTTTGCCGAAAAACCAGCGCCAATCCCACCAAAGAAAAGCCGCAAAAGCACACAAACGACCAGTTGGCGATCGAACCACCCAAAAAAGTCCAGTCTACTTGGCTGCAATCACCGCTCCCGCGAAAAATCATCGGGATGGCGCGTTGCAGTGGGAAACTTTCAATCATGCCGTACAAATCGCGTCCGCACGATACCACTTCTGGCGGATACCACTGCAACCATGTTTGCCGTGCTGCCACATACGCGCCGCTCATCGCCCATACCGTCATACTCACGCTACCGATGGTATGAATAAGGCTGGATCGGCTAATCCCTGCAAATAGTGCAGACAGTGCTACAAAAATAAGAGCGTATCGTTGCACAATGCACATCGGGCACGGCTCTAGCCCCACCACCATTTGCAAATACAGACCAAACGATAGCATTCCCAAGCAGGCCAAAAACACCATCCCCAGCACCTTGCGGGGAGTTTGAAAAAGACGGGCTAGATTCCCTACTGCATTCGCCATAAAAATCCTTGTAATAAGATGTGTGATTCTCTTGTAATTTTTATCCGCATTTATCTTAAACGAGGTTCTTATGAAACATATCGTCAACTGTATTAAGCTGGGCAAAGAAGCGGAAGGGCTGGCAGCTCCTCCCTATCCGGGCGCACTGGGCAAACGCATCTGGGAATCCGTCAGCAAAGAAGCGTGGGCGGACTGGTTGCGCCAACAAACCATGCTGGTGAACGAGAACCGTTTGAATCTGGCGGATATTCGCGCCCGCCAATATCTGGCACGCCAAATGGAAAATCATTTCTTCGGGGCTGGTGCCGATGCCGCACCCGGCTACGTTCCCCCAACCCCCCATGCCTGAACACCCCGCGCCAGCTAGTGGCGGGACGTGGACGGTGTTGGATGCCGATTTCGGCACGGGTCACCGTTTCACCGAAGCACTAGACGAATGGCGCACCACCCCACCCGCCCAGCGTCCGCGCACGCTGCATTATGTGGGCATCGTGCCACGGTGCGATGAGCGGGGCGTGGGCTTTCACCGCATCGTGCAGGATGACAGCGGGGTTTTTCTCACGCTGTGCGTGGGCGAATTGGCAACGGTGTTGCGGGAATTGCGGTTAGAAGCCGATACCATCCGCCTCGCGCCCGCTGATGCGTCGACACCGTGGGTGATTCCATTATTGGCACGTTGCTGCAAACGTGGCACAAAGTTGGTGATGGGCGATGAATCCTTCGCATTCGATCCGCCTTGGAACATCAAAAAGCGCAACCCTCCCCCCCCTGCACCCCGTCCTTCGCGCTGCGCGGTGGTTGGTGCGGGCTTATGCGGAGCGGCGGTAGCGCACGCATTGGCATTGCGGGGATGGGATGTTACGGTTTTCGACCGAGAGGCATCGCCTGCCCGTGCTGCGTCGGGCTTGCCGGTGGGGTTGGCGATTCCTTCCGTCTCCAAAGACGATAACCCACGCACCCAAATCATCCGCCGAGGGATTCAATTCACGCGCGAACACGCCCAGCGCCTGCTCGTTCATGGTCAAGACTGGGACAAAAGCGGCTGGATCAAACCGTGGCGGCTGGTGCAGGAATGGTTAAAACATCCTTCCATCCATTTTGTTGGGCAAACCACGATTTCATCGTTGCACCCCACGGCAGAAGGCTGGCTGGTCAATGGTGTTGTATTTAACCAAGTTATGATTGCCAATGCCGTGGAATGCGCACCACTACTGCAACCACTGCTATCATTTTTATTTCCCGTACAAGCGCTACATGGTACGATGAGCTATGGCACGTTGGCGGAAGACATCGCCGGATTGCCCACCAAACCGATTAACGGGCATGGTAGTTTTGTGGTGGATACGCAGGCCGCCCAATGGTTTGCGGGTGCAACTTTTGAAACCGATGCCACCATCGCTGCCGATAGCACCGCCCAGCACGCCTTGAATATGCAGCGGCTGCATGAATTGTTTCAGCGTTGGAATCCCGATTGGGTGCAGCAGTTTGAAGCCGAATGGGGCATGAATCCAGCGGCGGC
>CALMCD010000131.1 GCA_937863075.1 uncultured Rhodoferax sp.
ATTACAGGCGTATCTAAAACAAAAAACGACGCAAAACGACATAACCTGTCATTAGAATACGTTAGATTACCCCATTGATTTCAAAGACTAATCTCCCCTACATATCACCCACAAAGGAACACCCCATGCAATACAGCGATAAATTTAAAGCAGACCGAGACAGTGCCATTGAGAATATTCAACGTGGCAATATGTTTATTGATAAATTGTTACCCAATAGCCATTTATTGCAATTAAATGAAAAACAAACCGAAAAATTGCGGGACATTCATTCTAAAAATAAAAAATTATTACATAAACTCCAATCCAATGAGTTTGAAATAGCTATTGTTGGATTGGAAAAAGCAGGTAAATCGACTTTCGCCAATGCGCTCATTGAAAGTTCGGTTCTACCATCCGCGCCAGAACGCTGTACTTTTACTGCAACTCAGCTAAAAAATGGTACTGATAAAGCAAGCATTGAGTTTTACAACGAAGATGAATTTAATACGATATTTCGCCAATTATTGCTAGAAATCAAGTACCCTAATGCAGAAAATGAAAGTTTTAAAAATTTATCATTGGATGAATTTGAATTATATTTTGCAAGTCTTGAAGAAATGGAGCATGATCTTTACAAAAATCATATTGGAAAGACCGATGAGGAAATTAAAGATATTCTCAAAAGCCGTGATAAATTGCGGTTGGATGGAGATACCATTCATTTCTCTGGTGATGAACTAACAAAAGATATTTTCCAAGCATATATTAAAGGTGAAAATAAAGGTGCGGATACATCCAAGCCCCGTAGTGTGAAGCGTATTCAAATTGAGTCATCCAAGCTCAAAGAAATGCAAACGGCAATTATTTATGATGTGCCCGGATTTGATTCTCCTACCAAAATTCATATTCGCCAAACCGAAGAACGCTTGAAAGCTGCCGATGCCATTATTTTGGTTACCAATGTAGGAAGAAACCCCAGTATTCAAGGTACATCATTGAGCGTTATCAATAAAAATACCGATGCCGATGGCATTGCACTGAAAGACAAACTATTTGTTTTTGGCAATCAAATCGATACTGCAAACAATGCGCGTGAAGCCAATGGCAACAAAGAAATTTTAATTAAAGATGTTGAAAAATACAAAATAGGTTCACGCGAAAAAGTTTTTACAGGATCGGCACTTAAGTATTTAGTAGATAATAAAATAATAGAGACTGAATTTACCCCTTCTTTTCCTATTGAAGATGGATTGAAAGAGATGCGGGCTGCGCTTGTTCGTTTTTATGAAACAGAGCGTTTCAATATTCTAAAATTAAAATTAGATGCCAATAGAAGCTCCCTGAAAGATATTTTCAAAGAAATTCAAAAGAATTCGGATAGTAGTTTTAATGGAGATACATCTAATTTCTCTGAAAATGAGAGAAATAGAATTTTAATAGAAGCAGGAAAACAAATTGAAGATACCATAGAAGATTGTTTGACAACACTGAAAGAAGAGTTGAAAAAAGAAATATGGGGCGGAAAATATTTCTCTCAAAAATTTGTAGAAGATGTTGGTAATTTTGATTGCTTCAACTTGATTGATGATAGTACGATTCAAACTGTCAAGAAGAATGTGAGTTCTAGTGTTACATTAGATGTGCCGGTTGAAAAATTGAATCAGTCTATTAGAAGTCATTTACACGATGAATTTCTTCATAAGTTTTCTAGTTTGATTCTTCGTATGACAGATGAGAAGGCAAAACAGGTAGAAATACGAATTTTACGTACCTGCGCTTCCTCTATTTGCGGACAAAGTAGTGGTATGCTTTATGACACAGTAGAAGAATCGGTTGATGGGCTTATAAAAAAATTGACTAAGGATATTTCACACAATGAAGGACGTTTTACCTATCTTGTGGAACGCTTTTCACGGGATGTATTTGATATTTTGATTGCTAACCCATTATTAAGTCAAGATAGAAAAGAGAAGTTTGAAAAATCCAAAAAAGAATTCCGAAGTTTAGATGCCATTTATAAAAATGGCAATGGTATGCTTATCAATATGTTGTTGATAGGAAAACAACAAGAACTTGCCAACGAGTTTTTACCAAGAATGAATTCTCTTCGAGAAACACTCAGGTTCATTATCTTGAATGCAAGCACTGCGGGTATGCTAGGAGGGGCAACGAGTACTCCTGAAGTGGGTATTGCTATATTGAAAGAGACACATTCTCTTCTTTCATCGTTAAGCATTAAATTATCTTCCGGTGATTATGTGGATTTGGAAAAAATTCTCAATGACAACCAGTACAGAAGAAGCACCACTGAGGAAGAAATTTTGAATGAAATCAACAATGATATTGTTAATTTACGCCTCATTTTGCAAGAAGCAGTAGTGCCTGCAATCAATTTAGAACTCGCATTTATGAATGCGATTGACAAGCAAATCAAAGTTTTGATTGAATCATTCAATAACAAATCGATCAATAGTTTTATAACCAATGAGTTTTTAGGGAAATTGGTTCCAACTATTAGAAAATCGGAGTTGGATGGAATCAATAAAAAAATTGAAGAGCATAAAACACGCATAGCGTTGTTGGATGAAATGAAACTTTTCAATTTCTAAATCAGTTCCTCAATCAGTTCCTCAATTTTTTCAAAGTGAATCACCCATGACTAAATCCATGAATCATTTAATTGAATTTCTGCGCATAGGCGACCACTTGGTAACACCGCGTGGTGTTTATACCCATCATGGGATTTACGTGGGTGATGGTAGGGTGGTTCATTATTCCGGTTTTGCTGATTTAGTAAATGGATTGAAGTCAGTAGTCGGTAGTGGGATTAAGTACCCTGTGGAAGAGGTAACTTTGGAGGAATTTGAATCAGGAAAAGGATTTTCCGTGAAGCAACATCCCAATCCCTTATTCACGGGTGACGAAGTTGCGCAGCGTGCCAGAAGCCGTATAGGGGAAGATAATTATTGTGTGGTACGCAATAATTGCGAACATTTTTGTGAATGGTGTATTCATGACGAAAATACCAGTTGGCAAGTGCGCAAAGTAGTGGACTCGGGTTCTTCTTTGGCGATTGCCGCTGCACCCTACCTTGCGCGTTTTTCCGGTGTTTTGGGCGTTGCCCCCAGTATGGCGATGGCGGCAGCCAATGCCGTTAATCAAACGGTTTTGAAAGATGACCCAAGTTTGAATCAAAACGAACGCGATTCACTTGCATGGGGTAGAAAAGCCAGTTACGCGGGTGCTGCGGTGGGTACGGTAGGTAGCTTGGGTGCAATTGGTGCAGCGGGTTCGGTAGGGGGGTTAAGCGCGGCTGGCGTGAGTACCGGCTTGGCGGCCATTGGCGGCTCGGTCGGGGGTGGGGTTGTTACAGGTGTTGCCCTGACCTCCATCGCCCCTGCCGCTGCAACGGTGGCGATTGGCTATGGTGTTTACAAATTGGTGCAGTTCGTCAAAAAAGAGGAAAAAGAGGAAAAAGGGGATAAAGAAGAATTTTTTGAAAAAACGACATGATCTGTCGTTAGGGGGTGATA
>CALMCD010000132.1 GCA_937863075.1 uncultured Rhodoferax sp.
AGACGCACTAGTTTCAGGTACTAGCGAGTAACTTCGTGGGGGTTCGAGTCCCTTCTTGGGCACCAAGTCTATATATTTTAAGAGCCGTTTCATTCTGTTAGATTGAAGCGGCTTTTTTACTGTTTGCGCTGCCATTCTAAACGAATTCTCCCCGCACATAGGCATCCCCCCAAACGTGTTCCATGCGGATAGTGTGGATGCGCCCCCCGCTGGCAGTTCCCATCGCTGTTAAATCACTGCCGTATTTTGTTCAACCGCCCAGCAATCTCCCGAACCAGTTGCCGTGCTAAGGCTAATTTCGAGTTGTGCGGTAACTCTTTTTCGCCATTTTCATCGACTAGCAATAAAGCATTATCATCCTTACCAAAAGTGGCGGGGCCGATATTGCCGACTAATAACGGAATGCCTTTTTTGATGCGTTTAGCGCGGGCGTAGGTTAATAAATCGTGACTCTCGGCGGCAAAACCTACGCAGAATAATTCACCCGCTTGGGCGCGTGCGGATTGGGCGACGGTTGCCAGAATATCGGTATTCTCTACAAATTCCATCGCGGGCAGTGTGCTACCTTTTTCATTGCCTTCTTTTTTGATTTTTTGGTTGGATGTGTTCGCGGGTCGCCAATCGGCTACGGCGGCTGTTGCTATGAAAATAGTAGCTTCCTGTTCAGGTTTTGTATGGGCTAGAACCGCATTGAGCATATCGTTAGCCGATTGCACATTCACCCGTTTTACGTTGCGCGGCGTTGTCAGCGCCACGGGGCCGGCTACCAGTGTGACTTTAGCACCTGCTTCTTGGGCAGCGCGGGCGATGGCGAACCCCATTTTTCCGCTGGAATGGTTGGTGATGCCGCGCACGGGGTCAATCGGCTCGAAAGTAGGGCCGGCACTTACTAATACGTGCTGTCCTTTTAATACCTTGGGTTGAAAAAAAGCGATGACATCTTGCACGATGTCTTCGGGTTCTAGCATTCGCCCATCGCCGGTTTCGCCGCAAGCCTGTTCGCCTACACCCACATCCAGCACGATGGCACCATCGGCTTCGACTTGTACGCGGTTGCGCTGGGTGGCGGGGTGCGCCCACATTTCGCGGTTCATGGCGGGGGCGATTAAAAGCGGGGTTTGGTGCAGCGGGCGGGCAAGGCACAGCAAACTGAGCAATTCATCGGCGCGACCGTGGGCGAGTTTTTCTAAAAAATCGGCACTGCACGGGGCAATCACGATGGCATCGGCTTCGCGCCCCAAGTCGATATGCGCCATGCTTGCGGGGTTGCGGGCATCCCATTGCGAATCGAAAACCGGACGCTTGCTCAACGCCTGCATGGTGGTGGGCGTGATGAAATGCGTGGCAGACTCGGTCATCACCACCTGTACGGTCGCGCCTTCTTTGATGAGTAAGCGGCACAATTCGGCCGATTTGTAGCACGCAATGCCGCCCGAAAGTCCTAAAACGATGTGTTTGCCAGTGAGCTGAAGGTTCATTTGTTGCATAGTTCTTGAGTGATCTAAATAACCCGTGATGATAGGCGGGGATGTGGACTTTATAATTAGCCTTTACCACCTCATCGAACCCATCAGTTCGACTTCGACATGACCAAATTTGTCTTCGTCACCGGCGGCGTGGTGTCTTCCCTCGG
>CALMCD010000133.1 GCA_937863075.1 uncultured Rhodoferax sp.
GCAAAATATAAAAAATTAGAAAAAGATTTAGAAACTATTACTAATGTTTTATTTGTAGTTGATGCGGATTGCGAAAAATCGGATACCAAAAATAATGGTTTCAAAAACACACAAAATAGCCTTGAAGAATTGATTAAATCATTAAATCTACCGAATGTAGAAACAAAAACTTACATCATGTGTGATCCACACACAAAAACTGGAACATTAGAATCTCTTATCTTATCTACAATCGAAGCGCCGCGCAGGGTGTGCATTGAGAATTTTTTGGCGTGTTCCCATTTTGTATCTAAAGATAATCATAAAGCAGTTATCAATGAAATATATCGCATCGCATACCCCAATGCCCCTTACGATTTTTCTCACACCCATTTTGATGAATTAAAAAGCAAACTAAAGGCACTTTTTGAGTGACTTCAGAAATCCATTAAAATCAATACCAGACTTTACCATTTTTACGAATACAAAGGACACACCATGGAAGCAGAACGCATTAACCTCATCGGCACTATGCTGGCAGACCTCACCGCACGTACCCTTGAATTACGGGGGTATCTTTGACTACGATGCCAAAGCTGAACGCCTGCGTACCGTCAATGCCTCTTTAGAAGACCCTACCGTTTGGAACGACCCTAAAAAAGCGCAGGAGCTGGGCAAAGAAAAGAAAATGCTTGATGGTGTAGTAGTTACTTTAAATAGTTTGACCACTGAATTGGCCGATAACTCGGAATTATTCGAGATGTCCAAAGAAGAAGGTGATGAAGCCGGATTATTGACCATTGAAGCCGAGGCACAAAAGCTGGAAGCGATTGTGAAGGATTTGGAATTCCGCCGGATGTTCAATAATCCCGCCGATCCATTACCCTGCTTTTTGGATATTCAAGCCGGTGCGGGTGGTACGGAAGCATGCGATTGGGCGAGTATTTTGATGCGCCAATACTTAAAATATGCCGAACGCAAAGGTTTCAAAACCACAATTGAAGATGAAACAGCGGGCGATACAGCGGGTATTAAAGGTGCAACGATTAAAATCGAAGGTGAATATGCTTTTGGTTTATTGCGTACCGAAACCGGTGTGCATCGTTTAGTGCGTAAATCGCCATTTGATTCATCGGGTGGGCGGCATACATCGTTTGCGTCCATTTTTGTTTATCCTGAAATTGATGATTCGATTGAAATTGATATTAACCCCAGCGATGTGCGTACCGATACCTTCCGTGCCAGCGGTGCAGGGGGTCAGCATATCAATAAAACCGATTCGGCAGTGCGTTTAACCCATATTCCAACCGGAATTGTGGTGCAGTGCCAAGACGGGCGCAGCCAGCACAGTAACCGCGATGTGGCATGGAAACGCCTGCGCAGCCGTTTATATGACCACGAAATGCGCAAGCGTCAGGCAGAGCAGCAAAAATTGGAAGATTCCAAAACCGATGTGGGTTGGGGTCACCAAATTCGCAGTTATGTTTTAGATAATAGCCGCATTAAAGATTTGCGCACCAATGTCGAAGTATCTGCCACGCAAAAAGTGTTAGATGGTGATTTGGATGTGTTTATTGAAGCCTCCCTCAAGCAGGGTGTGTAATAAGGATTTTCTATGTTTTATCGCGCTGATTACACGCCCCCCGCCTATTTAATCGACATGATTGATTTGGCTTTTGATTTAGACCCCACAAAAACGCGGGTTTTGAATCGCATGATCGTGCGGCGTAATCCCGCCGCATCCCATTTGCCACCACAACCCCTGCGCTTAGAAGGGCAAGAATTGAATTTGGCGCGGGTTTTGGTGAATGGGCAAGGCACGTCTTTTAAGTTGGAAGGCGAACAGTTGGTATTGCAAAAACTCCCCGAAGGCGATGCGCCTTTTGCGCTGGAGATTTTTACCACTTGCGCCCCCATTAAAAATACCAAGTTATCGGGGCTGTATGTCAGCAACGATTCGTTTTTCACGCAGTGCGAGGCGGAAGGTTTTCGCCGCATTACCTATTTCTCCGACCGCCCCGATGTCATGTCGTTGTATTCGGTAACATTGCGGGCGGATAAAAATAAATATCCGGTTTTATTATCCAATGGTAATTTAGTCGAATCAGGTGATTTAGACGATGGTCGCCATTTTGCCAAGTGGGTTGATCCGCATAAAAAACCGAGTTATTTATTCGCACTGGTCGCCGGACAACTGGTTGCACGCGAGCAGCGGATTAAAGCCCGCAATGGCAATGAACATTTATTGCAAATTTATGTGCGTTCCGGTGATTTGGATAAAACCGAACACGCCATGAATTCTTTAATGGCTTCCATTGTGTGGGATGAAGTGCGTTTTGGTTTGCCGCTGGATTTGGAACGCTTCATGATTGTGGCCACCAGCGATTTCAATATGGGCGCGATGGAAAATAAAGGTTTGAATATCTTTAATACCAAATTCGTCCTAGCGAATCAAGCCACCGCTACCGATATGGATTTTATGAATGTCGAGCGCGTGGTGGGACATGAGTATTTCCATAATTGGACGGGCAACCGCATTACCTGCCGCGATTGGTTTCAATTGTCCTTAAAAGAAGGATTAACGGTTTTCCGTGACCAAGAGTTTAGCCAAGATTTATGCCCCAGCGCATCCAGCCGCGCCGTTAAACGTATTGCCGATGTGCGTTTATTGCGCAGCACCCAATTTGTGGAAGATGCGGGGCCGATGGCGCATCCGGTGCGTCCTGATAGTTATATTGAAATTAATAATTTCTACACCGTCACCATTTACGAAAAAGGGGCGGAAGTGGTGCGCATGATGCAAACGCTGGTCGGGCGCAATGGTTTTGCCAAGGGCATGAAATTGTATTTTGAGCGATTCGATGGGCAAGCCGTGACCTGCGACGATTTCGCCCAAGCGATGGCGGATGCGAACCCCGAATCGGCACTCGCGCCGCTGCTGACGCAGTTCAAAAACTGGTATTCGCAAGCCGGAACGCCGCATGTTTGCGCCCGCGCCGACTACAACGCCGAGGCGAAAACCTACACCCTGCATTTCGCCCAAAGCTGCGCCACCACGCCCGCCCAACCCGCTACGGAAAAACAACCCTTTGTGATTCCTATCGCGCTGGGTTTAGTGGGGAAGCCGGAATCGGAACAGCTTTTTGTACTCACCACCAGCGAATCCAGTGTGACGTTTACGGATGTCGCCGAAGAACCCGTGCCGTCGATTCTGCGCGGTTTCAGCGCCCCCGTGGTGCTGGATTTTGCCTACACCGATGCCCAACTGCTGACCCTGTTCGCCCAAGATACCGACCCCTTCAACCGCTGGGAAGCCGGACAGCGTTTGATGCTGCGCAGTGCCTTGAATGCGATCCAGTCAGACGCAAAAAATGCAGAGTTGGCAAGCGTGAACGCCATCAACTCCGATCTCATCGCCGCGCTGCGTCACCTGCTGCGTGATACGTATTTGGATGCCGCGTTTAAGGAATTGGCACTCACCCTGCCGTCTGAAACCTATATCGCGGAACAACTGGAAGTGGTTGATCCGCAACGCATTCATGCCGTGCGTGAAGCCATGCGTTTGCAAATGGCGCAGGCCTTGCGTGCCGATTGGGAATGGGCATTTGAAACCCACCGTGAAAATGGCGCGTACCAGCCCGATGTGGTATCGGCTGGGCGGCGGGCGCTGGCAGGTTTGGCATTGGCGAATTTGTGTTTGGCTTCCACGCAATCGGGTGATGCGGTTTGGCCGGGGAAAACCTTGCAGCAAGTCAAAGATGCCAGCAATATGACCGACCGTGCCAATGCCTTGAATGCGTTGCTACAAAGTGGCCATCCGCTGGCTGAAATCGCGCTCAAGCATTTTTATGGCTTGTTTTCCCGCGATGATTTGGTGTTGGACAAGTGGTTCGCCATGCAGGTAAACGCTCCGGATCGCAATGGCAATATCCTGCCGTTGGCGCGTCAGTTGATGAAGCACCCCGATTTCCACCTGAAAAACCCGAACCGCGCCCGCAGTGTGCTGTTCAGTTATTGCAGTGCAAATCCGGCAGCGTTCCATCGCATGGATGCAGAGGGTTATGTGTTTTGGAGCGATCGGGTGATGGAAATTGACCCCATTAACCCGCAGCTTGCCGCCCGTTTAGCGCGTGCCTTGGATCGTTGGAAACGTCTGGTAGAACCCTACCGCAGCGGAGCGTTCCAAGCCCTGAAGCGCGTAGCCGCCAAATCCGACCTGAGTAAAGATGTCCGTGAAGTGGTGGAACGGGCATTGCAGATGTAGGAATACGCCTTTCCATCGTTTCCTAGCGTTTCCTTATATCGAAATAAGAAAATAGTCTTTCACAATGGTGGCGCGGGTTCTTATAGTCCCACGCCATGAACGACATTTTCTTTATCTTGGCTGGTTTTGCGGTGGGTCTGATCATCGGACTCACGGGTGTGGGTGGCGGTTCTTTGATGACTCCGCTGCTCATCTTCTTTTTTGGTGTCAAACCGTATCTGGCGGTGGGAACGGATTTGCTTTTTGCCGCCTTCACCAAGCTGGGCGGAACGGTGAAGCTGGCACGTTCCCGTTCGGTTGATTGGCGGGTTGTTTTACATCTGTGCGCGGGTAGCATTCCGGCATCGTTGGTGACGTTGTTTGTGTTGCGGCAGCTTGGCCCTGCTAACCCCGAAACGCAATCTTTGATGACGACGACATTGGGCATCACCCTGTTATTAACCGCCGCCGCGACGTTGTACAAAGCAATTCACGGTAAAGCCATTCCCGCGCAGATTGCAGAGGGTCAAGAAATAGCCGCCGCCACGCCGCGCCATTGGACATTACCGCTACTCTTCGGCGCGGTGATTGGCACGCTGGTGACGATTACCTCGGTCGGTGCGGGGGCTATCGGTGTCACGGTGTTGATGCTGTTGTACCCCATGCTCCCCCTGCGGCGCATTGTGGCGGCAGATATTGCCTATGCCGTTCCGCTCACCTTGGTGGCGGGTTTGGGTCACGCCAGCTTGGGGACGGTCGATTGGTCGCTGCTGGCGAAATTGCTAATCGGTTCCATCCCGGGCATTTGGCTGGGTTCGCACTTCATTCACCGCGTACCGGAACGCATTATTCGTTCACTGCTGTCACTCTTACTGGTTTACGCGGGTATTAAGCTGATTGCAATGTAAGAACCACGGGGGTGTGGTCGCTGGGGCGTTCGTTTTTGCGCGGGGTTTTGTCGATTACGCAGGCCGTGGCGCGGTTTTTGAGGGATTCGGTGATCAAAATATGGTCAATCCGCATTCCTCGGTTGCGTTGCAGGGAGAAATTGCGGTAATCCCACCACGAAAAACTTTTTTCCGCATATGGAAAAAGCCGGAAACTATCCGACAAACCCATGCCGATCAGGGCGCGTAAATGCGAACGTTCGACTTCTGAGCAGTAGATACCGCCCTCCATCTCTGCCGGATTCCACACATCATCGGCATCGAAAGTGATATTGAAATCGCCCATCAGCACCAAATCGGGGTATTGTTCCAACTCGGTGTGCAGCCAACGGCGCAGGGCGGTGAGCCATTCCATTTTGTATTGAAATTTATCGCTGTCCAATGCTTGCCCATTGGGAAAATACGCACCCACCACGCGAATAGGGTGTGTCCCTTGCACGGTTGCGGTAATGACACGCGCCATCGGGTCGGCAAAATCGGGGATATTGCGCACCACATCCAGCACGGGTGTGCGGGTTAGCAGCGCCACGCCGTTGTACGTTTTTTGCCCAAAGCACACCGAATGGTAGCCCGCATCCGCTAACGCGGCATGGGGAAATTTCTCATCGGTCATCTTCAATTCTTGCAGCGCCAGCACATCGACAGGGTTGGCAGCGAGCCAATCAAGAACCTGTGGTAAGCGCACGGTGAGGGAATTGACGTTCCAAGTAGCCAGTTTCATAGGGATAGGGGATTAGGAGAGCGTGGCAAGGATTTTTTGCATCAAATCGGGCGTGATGCGGGGGCTGACACCAAACCATGCCTCGAAAGCGGGACGGGCTTGATTCAACAACATCCCCAAGCCGTTCACGGTGGGGTTGCCGCGTGCGTGGGCGGCGGCAAGCAAGGGCGTTTCGAGTGGAATATAGATGATGTCGGCAACCAAGGCATGATTAGGTAGCGCATCCAAACGCAAATCCAAGGCGGGTTCGCCGTGCATCCCCTGATTGGTGGTGTTGACGAGCAATGCCATACCCGCCAGCGCGTCATGCCGATCCGCCCACGCTATGGGGTGGATGCGAGAGCCGAATTCTCGCGCCAATGCGTGGGCTTTTTCAGGGCTGCGGTTGGTGAGGCAAATGTCCGGCACACCGGCATCCAAAAGCCCCGCCAGTACCGCCCGTGCCGCACCACCCGCCCCGATAACCATCGCCGAACCTTGATCCGCACGCCACTGTGGTTGCGCATCGTAAAGGCTTTGGATGAAACCGAAGGCATCGGTATTGCGCCCCGTGAGCGAACCATCCGCTTCGACCACAATGGTATTCACCGCACCAATGCGTTGTGCAAGCGAATCGACCCGATCGACTATCGACATCGCAGCCACTTTGTGCGGAATGGTGAGATTGCACCCCGCAAAGCCCAGCGCGGGCAAAGCACGCAGTGCTTGTGCGAGGTTGTTGGGCTGAACGGGCAGCAGCACATACGCACCCTTCAGTGCCTGTTCTGCAATCCAATGGTTGTGAATGAGCGGCGAACGCGAATGCGCCACAGGCCACCCCATCACACCCGCGAGTTTATAAGGCTGGACGTTGGTCATTATGTCTTTCT
>CALMCD010000134.1 GCA_937863075.1 uncultured Rhodoferax sp.
GTTTCCCTCGCCCCCCAAGCTATTACTTTTGGAGCAGCACCTGCAATAGCAGTGGGCGCTACAGCCACACTCACTGCTACAGGCGGAGCATCCGGCAACCCCGTGGTATTGACCAGCACAACCCCCGCAGTGTGTACGGTAAGCGGTAAAACTGTCACGGCATTGACGGCTGGAACTTGCAATATCACGGGAACGCAAGCAGGTAATAACACCTACAGCGCTGCATCCAACTTCTTGAGTTTTACCATCGAATCTGCCCCTCTAAACTGCCTAGCTTCTCAAGTGCAACAAGGTAATGTATGTGTTACACCGATTAGTAATACCACACAAAGCCAATTAGTAGGGACATATCGTGTGACCGACCCAACTCGTTCCATTGACGTTTACTATGCAAACATGATACTGAATGCAGATGGCACATTTAGCATAGAGGAGATTTCTCCTCCTGACAGAATTACTGGGAACGGCACTTGGAAGTACGTAGTGGGAACACAAGAGTTCAGCATGAAACCCAATTCCAGCTCAGGCTATGTTAAAGGAATTATCACTGGAAACACATCAGCATTTACATTACCGGGCAAAGATGGAGATGGTGTAGCAAGGACATATGTGTTCAATCGACTACCTTAACTGTGAGACTCAATATACCCTCAACACCACATAACTCCATAAGATGGAACAGTGATTTTGGCGCGTAAGCGCTTTGGGTTTGCTTGAATCAACCCCACCTTGGCTTTTGCTGGGGTGGGGTTTATCATTTAGAAAAGGAGAAAATTGCCATGTCCACGATAACAGCACCCGCCATTACATTGGATGATGTCTTACGCGCTTTGATGGAAACCCGTAATACGATTCGAGAAAACGAAGAGGTAGCCCGTCTACGATCCGAACGTAACGCGGAAGAAGCCCGTCTGCGTTCCGAGCGTAACGCCGAAGAAGCCAAAAAACGCGCTGAACAAAATGAACGGGAGTTCAAAAAAAGCCAAATGGATTTTGATAGGCGGATGAAAGAACTTTCCAAACAACTCGGCGGACACGCGAATCGCTTGGGGGAGTTTGTGCAAGAAATGGTAAAACCCGCCGTAGTGCGGCTTTTTCAGGATCGTGATTTACCTGTTCACCAAGTATTGCCCAATATGGAAGGAAAGAGCAAAGACAATCAACCCCCCGTTGAAATTGAAGTGGATTTAGTCGTAGTTAATACCGAAGTATTGATTGCTGTGGAATGTAAATCCCATTTAACCCAAGAAGCAGTAGATGAGCATTTGGAACGTTTAACCGTATTCAAACGTTGCTTTCCACAATTTTCAAACTATATTGTTTTAGGTGCAGTTGCTGGAATGGTAATGACAAAAGAGGTAAGCCGTTATGCCCACAAAAAAGGGTTATTTGTTTTAGCACAATCCGGCAGCAGTATCGAAATTCGCAATCCCAGTGGATTTGATGCAAAAGAATGGTGAATTGGGGTGAAGGTTTGTGGTAGATTGAAAAGTGAAAAGGAGAAAACCATGAGCCAAACCAAAAAGTACACTTACGCAGACATTCTTACGCTATTTACCAAGGCGGATAAGCGTATGGCTGAAGCGATGCGGGCGTTTTGATGCGTTGGCTTACCCCAGTGCTGGCGACTATCCTCGCCATTTCAACCGTCTCCAGCGTTGCGCAAAATGCC
>CALMCD010000135.1 GCA_937863075.1 uncultured Rhodoferax sp.
TCATTTCTTCTAACATTTTGATGAAATTGATTTTGCGTTTGAAGGTGGTTTTCCACTCAGTGAGGTAGGCGAGAAATTGCTTGTGCTTATCCTGTTGGCGCATGACGATTTGCACGCGCTCAATCAGGCCAATGGCTTGCTCGTAGGCGCGGTTGTTGGTTTGCGTGACCAAACTCGAAATCATGGGCAGATAAATCGACAGGGCATCATTCGGCTGGGTCGCTTCAATCGCACGGGCGACTTGGATGTGCAAATCTTGCGGACACTCGCCTTGGTTGAGGGCATTCCAGGCCGTATCGAGTTCCCCCTCCCAGAGCGCGATTTCCACTTGGCGGGACGTATTGGGCTGATTGGAGCGGAAATTCTTGGCCTCCTCCTCAATCACATGCGCGAGGTATTCCAGTGCGCGGGTACGTTGCGCCGGCCACACGCCCAACACGGATGCTACGCCGTGCAATTTCTGGTAAGTGAACAGGTAGGGGCGTTCTTCAAATTGCAGCCACGTTAAATGAATCGCTTCCTCATTGCGACCGTTTTTCAGATACACCGACACCAGAAAATCACGCAACCCATTGTCCGTGCGTTCGGGGAAGGCACGCAAACCCCGCTCCGCCCACTGCAAGGCCTCCGAGTGGCGCAGGTTTTGGGTCAAAATTTCAGCGATCTGGAGATACGCCCCCGAATAGCTTAAATTTTTCGCCTTGATTGCGATGATGCCGTCCACATCGTTCCGCATTTCCGCCAACTCAATCAAAATCCGGCTCACCCGACTGTAGGCGGTGCTGTAAAGGTCTTCGGAACTGGTGTCGAACAAATCGAAGGTCGTTTGCGCCAGTGCGCGGTATTGCTCCAATCCGGCAGGGCCTAACACGGTTTGGTAGGTTTTCGGGCCAAAATCGGGGCCGTAGCCGAGCGTGGTTTGCAAGCGGAACAAATCCTGTGCCAGCAGCGGCAGCGTGAGGTGCGAGAACTGGCACGCCGACAAATGCAAATCACCCAAACGGGTAATGACATCCGACACTTTGCCATCCGAATCGTCCACCGCGTCATAGACTTTATCCAAGCACTCAATGGCGTACTGCGCCAACCCGATCAACGCTCCGGCATAGGTGGGGTTGAGCAGGCCTTCCAGCGCATCCACCATTTTTTCGAGCGATGTGATGAAGGTTTCCACATTGCGCCAATGTCCCAAAAATTCGGGGTAGGTGACTTTTTCAATCTGCGCCCGCAGCTTTTGAATGAGCGCACCGTTTTCACCCAAGGGGGTGGATTGAATTTGCAGGCATTGTGCCAACGCTTCATCACGCTGTGCTTGCTCGAGTAGCATATTGACCAGCGATGCGTGCGAAAGCGACTCCAAATAGGTCTTAAAGCGTTGATATTCTTGCAGTTTGTCGGTCATCACTTTGAATCTTTCTTCCTACGAATTTTTCAAGAATTTTTCAATCCAGAAAATTCTTCAACATGGCGTGTCCGTGTTCTGTGAGAACACTCTCCGGATGAAACTGTACGCCCTCCATGCGAACGGCATGGGGGAGTTGATTGTGACGTACACCCATGATTTCACCATCATCCGTCCAAGCCGTGATGGTTAGTTCGGGTGGACACGAAGCCCGCTCAATCGCCAGCGAGTGGTAACGGTTCACCGTAAATTGTGCGGGCAATCCGGCAAATACGCCTTCTTGCGTGGTGGTAATCACGCTGGTTTTGCCGTGCATCAATTCTTGGGTGCGAATGATTTTTCCACCCAACGCCGCACCGATGGCCTGATGCCCCAAGCACACGCCCAAAATCGGCAGTTTGCCCATGAAATAAGTGATAGCGGGGACGGAAATTCCCGCCTCCGTCGGTGAACAAGGCCCGGGGGATACCACCAACCGATCCATTTGTCCGCTTTGGAAACGGCCATCCAGCGTGGCCATATCCACCTCGTCGTTGCGAAAAACCTCCACCTTCGCCCCCAATTCGCCCAGATATTGAACGATGTTGTAGGTAAAGCTATCGTAGTTATCAATCATTATGAGCTTCATGCCGTCTCCTTGAGGCGTGCAAACTCGCCCCGTTCAAATTCGATAAAAGCCGCGATCATGGCGCGGTAAGTCGCCTCCAGCACCGCAGGTGGCGCACCGTCTTGCTGCGCCATATCCCGCACGCGCTGGACGATCGCCTCAATGCGCGGCGTATCCACAATCTGGCTGGCATTTTGTTTGATGCGTGCCGCCTGCGCGACATAGCCACTGCGCTCACAAATCAGCGCCACAATCCGCGCATCCAAGGCATCAATCTGCGCCCGCACTTCGGGCATGGTGGTGCAGTGTTTCACAACCGTATTCATAGTTCTCCTCTCAAACCATCTATCAAGCGTTTAGCCCAAGGGGATGCTTGTGTCACTTTTACAGGGTCGATTATTTCTAGCAGCCTGAAAGAATGCGCCCCTTTACCGTACACCCCTTTGGATGAAACAATAGTGGCTTTTTTCAGCGATTCATTGACCGTTTTCTTGGAAATAGATTCAACACCATTTTCTATGGTGGGTAATGCACTACTTTGAAAACCTTTTCCAAAGAAATCTGCCAGTGCCTTTTTATCTGCCAAAAACCAATTTTCCATTTCTTGCACCATTAAATGGCACTGGCTATCGGTGGCATTCAATGGCTTTTTCCAAGCATTGTCCTTGCGCTGGGCTAAATGGCTCCAAGGATTGGCATTTGCTGCAACGGGTTCTTCGCTATCAACCAATAAAAAAGCCTTTTCGCCATTATCCAATGCGAAACAAAACCGCTCAAATGCACTTTGGCAGCTACCGCAAGCCACTATTTGGGGCATTTTTCCTTTGAATCCTGCTTTTTCAAAAAAAGTTCTAAATCCTTTTCGGCAGCTTTGTTCTAAACCACCGCCCCCTTCAACGTATATTTTTACCACCGTGTCCCCCCAATCTCCCCGCTTTTCCATAATTGCCCAAGGCGGTATTTTTCCAACCAAGGCTTCAATTTATCGGCATCCAAACGGGTCATGGTCGTACCATTTTCGGTCTTTTCTGCAACCAATATCGCTTCGGGACAATCCGACATAGCATCTACCAATATATCGGAATGGGTGGTAATAATAAGCTGCGTTCTTTCAGAGGCTTCTTTCAATAATTCTGCCAACGTAGGCAATACATCAGGGTGTAAACCCAATTCGGGTTCTTCAATGCAAATCAACGGTGGCGGAGTTGGGTTGCAAAGAATCGCCAGCAAGCATAAATAACGCAATGTTCCATCCGATAGGCGCGTAGCAGGGATTTTGAAATCGCCTTCCAAGAAAAAAACTTGAACCGTGCCACCTTCAATCAAAACGAAATAATCCTCAATACTCGGATATAAATCTCGCAATGCCTTTATAACACGCCTTTTCACAGCTGGCTCACCCGAAAAACGATTTAACACCAAACCTAAATTACTGGCATCCGGTTCTAGTGTGTAATTGGGCAAGTCGGTTTTTTGGGGATTGCGTGGAACAGCATTTTTACCAAAAATCCAATCTCGATAAAGGGTAATGTGTTTAAACATCCATGAAAGATAGGTAATTTCTGGATATTTTTGGCGATCACGAAGTTGAGACAAAATGGATTGCTCAACACTCCACTCGCTGCCATTCCATGATTCCCCTCCAATGACTTCATCCAATAATTTGAATCGAAACCATTCTTCTGTAAATCTCAATTTATATTCAAGATTTTCATTTATTTTATAATATAAAGAAAAGCCTAAATATGCGGCAGGCGTTTCTTTAGCACCTTTCCACAAAAAATTATTAACTCCACCCCCTTGCCGGATGGGTTTCACAATCTGCTCCGGTGCATTGCGTAATAATTCAAATGCTTCGAGTAAATTCGATTTACCCGAACCATTCGCGCCAATGATGATATTCAGGGCTTTTAACTCAATAGCCCTCGATTTTTCACCAAAGCTAAGAAAGTTATTTAATTGAATCGAATGAAATAATATACTACTCACTCCAACCCCTCTTCCACCAATTCCGCTGCCCGCAACAACGCCCGCGCCTTGGCCTCGGTTTCTTTCCATTCCAGTTCGGGAACGCTATCGGCCACCACACCTGCGGCGGCTTGCACGTAGAGCATCTCGTTTTTGACGATGCCGGTGCGAATCGCAATCGCCACATCCATATCGCCCGCGTAGCTCAAATAGCCGCACGCGCCGCCGTAAATGCCGCGCTTGATGGGTTCAAGCTGGTCAATCAGTTCCATCGCGTGAACTTTGGGCGCACCGGTCAGCGTGCCAGCGGGGAAGGTGGCTTTCAATACGTCCATGCTGTCCATGCCATCCAGCAGCGTGCCTTCGACGTTGCTCACGATGTGCATGACGTGGCTGTAGCGTTCGATGCAAAACTCGTCGGTTACTTTCACGCTGCCGATTTGGGCGATACGCCCGATGTCGTTGCGAGCCAAATCAATCAGCATGACGTGTTCGGCGCGTTCCTTCGGGTCATTCACCAATTCGATTTCAGCGGCTTTGTCCAATTCCGGCGTTGCACCGCGTGGACGGGTTCCAGCGAGGGGGCGAATGGTGATTTTTTTGCCGTTGGAAACTTGCTCTTGCCGCACCAAAATTTCGGGCGACGAGCCGACCACCTGAAATTCCCCGAAGTCGTAATAGTACATATACGGGCTGGGGTTGAGCGAACGCAGGGCGCGGTACAAATTCAAAGGCGATTCGGTGTAACGCTTTTTCAGGCGCTGCCCCACTTGCACCTGCATGAAATCACCCGCTGCAATGAGTTCTTTGGCACGCTCCACCGCCGCGAGGTAATCCGCCTTGGCAAAATCGCGCTGCACGGGGTAATTGACGCTGGGTTGCACGGGCGGCATGGTGACGGTTTGCGCCAAGCGGCTTTTGAGTTCGCGCAAACGCCGTTTTCCGCGCGAATAGGCTTCGGGCTGGGAGGGGTCGGCGTACACAATCAGATACAGTTTGCCGGAGAGATTGTCGATAACCGCCAGCTCCTCGCATTGCAGTAGCAAAATATCGGGGCAACCCAACTCATCGGGCGGGCAGGTTTTTTCGAGCTTTTTCTCGATATAGCGCACGGCATCGTAGCCAAAATAGCCCGCCAAACCGCCACAGAAACGCGGCATTCCGGGGCGTACAGCGACTTTGAAACGCTTTTGGTAATTGGCAATGAAATCCAGCGGATTGCCGTGTGCGGTTTCGACCACCATTCCATCGGTTACCACTTCGGTTTTGGCATCCGCCCCGAATCCACTGGCACGTAACCAAGTACGGGCGGGTAAACCGATAAAACTGTAGCGTCCAAAGCGCTCTCCACCCACGACCGACTCTAATAAAAAGCTATTTTGACTTTTACGGCCTGCGAGTTTCAGGTAAAGCGATAACGGCGTTTCCAGATCGGCAAACGCCTGCGCCATAAGGGGAATACGGTTGTAGCCTTGAATGCTCAGGGCTTGAAATTCGGGTTCTGAAATCATGGAGGGATGCCTGAATAAAAAGTATTCCCTCCATTATGGCAACGATGCTTGCCTATCGTGCCAATCTAGCGTGCCAATTCGGAGCGCATCGTATCAATAACCGCTTTGTAATCGGGCTTGCCAAAAATCGCGCTACCCGCCACGAAGGTATCGGCTCCCGCATTGGCGATGCGGCGGATGTTTTCCGCTTTCACGCCGCCATCCACTTCCAAGCGAATATCCTTGCCGCACGCGGTAATGCGTTTGCGTACTTCTTCGATTTTGCGTAGTGCCGAGTAGATGAAACTTTGCCCGCCAAACCCCGGATTCACACTCATGATGAGGATGAGGTCAATGTCGTCAATCACCCAATCCAGCACATCCAGCGGCTCGGCGGGGTTAAACACCAAACCAGCTTTCACGCCTTTGGATTTAATCGCTTGAATGCTGCGGTGAACGTGGCGCGAGGCATCGGGGTGGAACGAAATGTAATCCGCTCCCGCTTCGGCAAAATCGGCGGCAAGGGCATCGACCGGAGAAATCATCAGATGCACGTCAATCGGGACGGCAACGCCTTCAGGCGTTTTGGCATAGGGTTTCAACGCCTTGCACACCATCGGGCCGAAGGTCAGGTTGGGGACGTAATGGTTGTCCATTACATCAAAATGAATCCAGTCTGCACCAGCGGCAATGACGCTGCTCACCTCTTCACCCAGACGGGCAAAGTCGGCGGACAAGATGGAAGGGGCGATTTGATAAGCCATTGGGTTTAATCCTCTATTTTTAACGTTACGATTCTTAACGGTTCTTCACGGTTATGCGTGATTATCAATCGTCAAACACGATAGCATCCGCTTATGGACGAATTTGAGCTAATCCGCCGCTACTTCACCCGACCCACGCACAAAGCGGCGCTGGGTGTCGGGGACGACTGCGCCTTACTGCAACCGCAAGCCGGAATGCAGCTTGCCGTTTCCAGCGATATGCTGGTGTGCGGTCAGCATTTCTTTGCCGATGTCAGCCCCTCGACGCTAGGGCATAAAGCACTGGCAGTGAATTTAAGCGACCTCGCCGCCTGCGGTGCGCGACCGTTGGCATTCACGCTAGCACTTTCCCTGCCAGAAGCCGACGAAGGATGGCTAGAACCCTTCGCACGCGGTATGTTCGCGCTGGCGGATGCCTATGGCTGCGAACTGGTGGGCGGTGACACCACGCGCGGGCCGCTCAATATCTGCATCACCGTGTTCGGCGAAGTACCACCCGGACGCGCTTTGCTGCGCAGCGGCGCACAAGTCGGCGATGATATTTGGGTGAGCGGCACTATCGGCGATGCCCGCCTCGCCCTCGAAGCCCTGCAAGGTCACGCCTATTTACCGCCGCATTTGCTGCAAGCCGCGCGGCTGCGTTTGGAACAACCATCGCCCCGCTTGGCGCTCGGTTTAGCGTTGCGCGGTTTAGCGACCGCTGCCGCTGATGTCAGCGATGGGCTGGTCGGCGATTTGGGGCATATTCTCGGAAGTTCCGGCGTAGGCGCGGAAATTGATTTGAATGCTGCAATCAAATTGATAGCAGCCAATGTAGAAGATACGGGCGCTGAAGACCAATTGGGCTTCAAAATCTCGAAAACCCGCATCCTGAATTACATCCTGAACGGCGGAGACGATTACGAACTCGTTTTCACCGCCCCCCCCACCCAGCGGACAGCGGTACGGGCAGCGGGAGTCGATACCAAAACCCCCGTCACCCGCATTGGCAGCATCGTGGCGAAGGCGGGTTTGCGGCTGCGGGATGGTAAAGGCAAATTGAGTAAATACACCTCCAAATCCTTCAACCATTTTGCCGATTCCGCCAAGCACACCATCAACCACAGCTACGACAGTATTTTTCAAGAGGATATTTAACCCCGCTACTTAACCACTCAACCTTCCCGCACAAACAACGTCACCAGCGGCACATCCCCTACTTGGCGGCTCCAATGACC
>CALMCD010000136.1 GCA_937863075.1 uncultured Rhodoferax sp.
ACAACCCCTGCAACCCCATCATCCTCTCAACCATGACACGCCAGTTTGACCTGATTGCCTTTGACTGGGACGGCACTTTATTCGACTCTACCGCCATCATCGTGCGCAGCATCCAACAAGCGGTGGTGGATGTGGGCGGCAAAAAGCCCACCGATGCCGCTGCATCGTTTGTGATTGGCTTAGGCTTGATGCAGGCGCTTGCCACCGCCGCGCCCGACGTTCCACCTGAAAAATACCCCGAACTGGGCGACCGCTATCGCCACCACTATTTCGGTCATCAGCACGACATCACCCTATTTGACGGGGTAGAAACCATGCTGCACGATTTGAAAGAGCGTGGAATCATTCTCACCGTCGCCACCGGAAAGAGTTACCGTGGATTGGAGGAAGCCTTGCGGATTTCAGGGCTGGGTCGCCTCTTCGATGCCACCCGCACCGCCGAACGCACCGCCGGAAAACCCCATCCCCAAATGCTGCATGAGCTGATGGCTGAATTTGATCTCCCCCCCCAACGGGTGCTGATGGTCGGTGACACCACCCACGATTTACAAATGGCCGTGAATGCCGGCTGTACCAGCGTGGGCGTAAGCTACGGTGCGCACGACTCTGCCATATTCGCACCCTTGAATCCTCTTTTTGTGGCGCACTCTGTTCCTGAGCTGCACCGATTCCTCCTTACTACTGTTTCCTCTCCTTCCTCTCCTGCACCATGACCGACGACGTTCAACCCAAAGAAACCACCAAGGGGGATTGCACCACCCTTGAAAAATTGGCACTGGCCGCCATTGCCGAACACCGCTCTGCCCGCCGCTGGCGCAATGGCATTCGCCTTGCGTGGCTGGTGCTGTTGGCGTTTATTGTGTGGATGTCGATGACGCATACGGGAAGCACCTCCACCGAAGGCAGCGTCACCTCCAGCGCCCATACCGCCGTCATCCGCATTGAAGGAGAAATTGCCGCCGGAGCCGAGGCCAGTGCCTCCCTCACGATGGATGCGATGCGCAGTGCATTTGAAGACCGAAACTCCAGCGCCATCGTATTGCTGATTAACTCTCCGGGCGGCAGTCCGGTGCAGGCGGGCATCATCAACGATGAGATTTATCGCTTGAAGCTCTTGCACCAAAAACCCGTTTATGTGGTGGTAGAGGAAACCTGCGCATCGGCAGCCTACTATATTGCGGCGGCTGCGGACAAGATTTTTGTCGATAAAGCCAGTATCGTGGGTAGCATTGGCGTGTTGATGGATGGTTTTGGTTTTACGGGCTTGATGGAAAAAATCGGTGTCGAACGCCGACTCATGACCGCCGGAGAAAATAAAGGCTTTTTAGACCCCTTTAGCCCCCAAACCGAGCGCCAACGCCTCTACACCCAAGCGATGTTGAACCAAATTCACCAGCAATTTATTGCCGTGGTGAAAAAAGGACGTGGCACACGCTTGAAAGAAACACCCGAAACTTTTAGCGGCTTGTTTTGGACAGGCCAGCAAGCGGTGGAGATGGGTTTGGCGGATCAACTGGGTAGCCTCGACTTTGTTGCCCGTGAAGTGGTCAAAGCTGAGGATATTGTGGATTACACCCGCAAAGAAAACGTCGCCGAACGCTTGGTTAAACGCTTTGGCGCATCCATTGGTGAGGGCTGGATGCGGGCGATGATGGATAAATCGAGCCCAATATCCGGCTCCCCCTTGAACCCGTTACGCTAGGGTGGCTGGCAGTTAGCCCGTTCATGGTTTGACGGGCGAGCCATGCAAACGCTACCGCCTCCACCTGCGTGGGGGGGAGGTTGAATGCCGCCGATGACACGACTTCACACAACGGCAACCAAGCCTGCAAACGCTGCATCAAATGGCGGTTATACGCTCCGCCACCGCATACGATGAGCGTTGTGCATTGCGGTTGATAGCACAACACGCTGCGGGCGGAAGTGATGGCGGTGAGTTCGCATAATGTGGCTTGCACATCCTGCGGCGGTAGGTTTTCTGCATCGTCCAGCCCCGCCATTTTGTGTGCTAACCAATCCGCATGAAACCGATCGCGCCCCGTGCTTTTGGGAGGGGGTTGGGTGAAATAGGGTTCGTCTAACAGGCGTTCTAGCAATCCCGAATGCACTGTGCCTTGGGCTGCCCATGCACCTTCTGCATCGAAAGGCTGCCCCGTGTGGCGTTGACACCAAATATCCATTAACGTATTGGCAGGGCCGCAATCAAAGCCTTGTAAGGTATCGGACTGGGGATTCAACAGCGTGACATTGGCAATGCCGCCTAAATTCAACACCGTAACCGCGCGATTCAGTTGGGCGAAAAATGCCCGATGAAACGGTGGAACCAAGGGCGCACCCTGCCCGCCCGCTGCCACATCACGGCTACGAAAATCGGCGACCACGGTGATGCCGCTTAATTCTGCCAATAAAGCCGGTTGGTTGATTTGCAGCGTGTAGCCGATTCCATCAAATTCCTGCGGACGGTGGCGCACGGTTTGTCCATGCGCTCCAATGGCGTGTACGGCATCGGGGGTCACGCCGCATTGCTGCAATAAACGCTGAACTTGATCGGCATACAGGCGTGCCAGCGCATTCCCTGCCAGTGCCG
This sequence comes from uncultured Rhodoferax sp., assembly GCA_937863075.1. Lineage (GTDB taxonomy): Bacteria > Pseudomonadota > Gammaproteobacteria > Burkholderiales > Burkholderiaceae_C > Allorhodoferax. The sequence continues at coordinate 2,588 of CALMCD010000136.1, forward strand.
CGCGGTGCAATTCGTTATCGCCTGCGGTGTTGAGCGTCAAAAACGCTTCTCGGAGCACAGTGGGAAATGGGCAACCACAATGCCCCAGTACCTGCAAGGTGTTGTCGGAAAAATCGACCAGCACGGCATCCACGCCATCCAATGACGTGCCGGACATTAAACCCATGTATTTCACGACGTATTTATTCGGCGCTGGCAGACTGTAGGGTGCTAGCGGCTACCAATTGAATACGGGCTTGCGCAGCCACTTGATCAAACGCTGGACGCTGGGCAGCGGTAATGGGCTGCGTGGCGGCTTCGCTCTGGCGTGCTACGGTTACGGGGTCGCGGTGAGCGCCATTGACCTTGAATTCAAAATGCAAATGCGGGCCAGTAGCCCACCCCGTGCGACCCACCAACCCTATATGCTGGGCTTGGCTGACTTGCGCCCCTTGCCGAACCATGATGCGGCTTAAATGGGCGTAGACGGTTTCGATACCGCCATTGTGTTTGACGATCACCACATTGCCATAACCGCTCTGTTGTCCGGCAAATGCCACTACACCATTGCCCACAGTGCGCACGGGTGTTCCTATCGGGGCAGCGTAATCCACGCCCAGATGCGCCCGCCATGTTTGGAAAATGGGGTGAAAGCGCATTTTGAAGCCGCTGGTCATGCGCGAAAATTCCATGGGTGAACTCAGCAGCGCACGCCTTAAACTTTCACCGGAAAGACTGTAATAAGCGCCTTTATCCGTGGGCGATTCTTGAAACCACACGGCCTGGAAACTTTTACCACCATTGTTGAATTCGGCATTCAGCACCCGCCCCACACGCAGCGGCTCGCCATCGGCTTCCCATGTTTCGTAGGTGACGGAAAAGTGATCCCCCTTACGCAGGGTGCGGTGAAAGTCAATATCACCCGAAAAAATCTCCACCAGTTGCAGGGTGATGGAATCGGGGATGCCGGCATCATCGGTTGCACCAAAAAGTGAATTGTCAATCGAACCACTGGCAAGGCGGGTGGAAACGACCAAGGGCAGTGTCTCGACATGGGAAACAAAGCCCGATGGGGTTTTTTCTACCGTCAGTCGCTGGAACGTGCCGCTTTCGTTGGGACTCCAACGGGCGACGAAACGCAGCAAGCCATTGGATTCCGTGGTTTCTGCCGTAATATGGCGACCCCCCCGCCCCAGCAATGCGTGCTGGGTGGTTTGATCGCGCAGAAAAAAGGCAACTGCCTCGGCATCCACAATGCCCAATCGCTTGAATAAACCGTCCATCGTGTCGCTGGTGCGCGAGACATCGGAGCGATAAAGGCGTTGGGTTTGCATTTGCAGCGCCTCGTCTTGTTCGGACAGGGCGCGGGCTTGTACTTTTTCGACCACAGTGCGTGTCACACTCGGTGCGTCGGGGGCGAGCGATGCAACGGCAAATGTTGCACCCGTACCGCCCAACATCAACGCCGCCACCATCGCCATCAGGTGTTTGGGGTGGCGATCCACCCATCCCAATGCAGTAATCAGTGCATGTTCTGTTTGGTGGCGTACCGAGCGAATCGAATGAATCAGGGAACTTTTCAAAATGCTGACTCCTCTAAAATCAACCGGAAAGTATAACTGCCGATTCTATGAACACCAATTTTTCGACCTCCCCCCCTCTCAGCGACCGCGTGCGCGAAGCCCTTTCCATCACTTTACGCGGCTGCGAAGAGCTTTTGCCGCAAGAAGAATGGGTTAAAAAACTCGTGAAATCCGAAGCCACGGGCAAGCCTTTGCGCATCAAATTGGGTTTAGACCCCACCGCCCCCGATATTCATATTGGGCATACGGTCGTATTAAACAAAATGCGCCAACTGCAAGATTTGGGGCATACCGTGATTTTCTTAATTGGCGATTTCACCAGCATGATTGGTGACCCTTCCGGTCGCAATACCACCCGCCCGCCGCTCACGCCTGAGCAAATCAAAATCAACGCGGAAACGTATTACAAACAAGCCAGTTTGGTGCTTGACCCCAGTAAAACCGAAATTCGCTACAACAGCGAATGGAGCGACCCGCTGGGCGCACGCGGCATGATTCAACTCGCCAGCCGCTATACCGTCGCGCGGATGATGGAGCGCAACGATTTTCACGACCGCTTCAAAGCCGGAACGCCGATTGCCGTGCATGAATTTTTGTATCCTTTGATGCAGGGTTACGATTCGGTCGCGCTGCACAGCGATTTGGAATTGGGCGGAACCGATCAAAAATTCAATTTGCTGATGGGGCGCACGCTGCAAGCCGAATACGGACAAGAACCCCAGTGCATTTTGACCATGCCGCTGCTGGAAGGTTTGGATGGCGTGGAAAAAATGTCGAAAAGCAAAAACAACTACATCGGCATCAGCGAAGAACCGAACACTATGTTCGCCAAGATATTGAGCATTTCCGATGTGTTGATGTGGCGCTGGTTCACATTGTTGAGTTTCAAATCGGAGGCAGAAATTGCCGCCCTGAAAGCCGAAATCGAAGCCGGACGCAATCCCAAAGATGCGAAAGTCATGCTCGCCAAAGAAATCACCGCCCGTTTCCACAGCGCAGCGGCAGCGGATGCGGCAGAGCAGGATTTTATTAACCGTTCACGCGGCGGCGTACCCGACCAAATCCCCGAATTAAGCCTCCCCTTGGGTGCAGATGGTGCGCCCGTAGGCATTGCCGCGCTGCTGAAATCGGCGGGATTGGCGGCTTCGAGCGGAGAAGGCAACCGTTTAATCGACGGCGGCGGCGTGCGCGTGGATTCCAACGTGGTCAGCGATAAAGGCTTAAAACTCGGCGCAGGGACTTATGTGGTGCAAGTCGGTAAACGCAAATTCGCGCGGGTTACGTTAGCTTGATGATTACTTCTTCCCGATGGTTGCTTCATACAGCGGCTGCACTTTGGGTTGCAGAACCGTCAGCTTCTTAATGCGGTCTTCCGAAGGGGGATGGGTCGATAAAAACTTGGGTACGCTACCGCCTTGCTTGCCCATTTTCTCCCACAGGGTGATCGAGGCCTTGGGGTTGTAGCCAGCACGGGCGGCCAGTTCGAGGCCAAATTCATCGGCCTCCGATTCCATGTGGCGGGAAAATGGCAAATCTAAGCCCAGCGTTTTGGTTAATCCCGCAATTTGCATCGCGGTTTGACCTGCACCCAGCAGCGCACCGCCGATATTCACCGCCAAGGTCGCGGCTTGGTCTTGCGAAACTTTCTCACGGGTATGTTCGCGCAGAGCATGGGCGATTTCATGCCCCATGACAGCGGCGATTTCATCGTCGGTTAATTGCATCCGGCGAATCAAGCCCGTATAAAACGTGATTTTTCCACCCGCCATGACGTGGGCATTGACGGTTTGATCGTCGATCAATACCAACTCCCACTTCCATGAAGTAGCGTCTTCCCGAAATACCCCCACATGCGGGACGATGCGCTGCATGATGGCATGAACACGGTTGTATTCGGCTCCGCTGGTGATGAGTGCGCCTTTTTTGCGTGCCTCGGTATTTTGTTCGGCGTAGAACTGAAGCGAGGCGGTATTCACTTGTTCCGCCGACACTAGCAAAAATTGTGATCGATTGGTTCCTGCGACACTGGATTTGGTGGAGGTTGCGCAGCCTCCCAGCAGCCCCAACATGGTGGCGGCTATCAGGCTAGAGCGGATAAAGCGCGAAGATAAAGTCATGATAATAAAACTCCTGATGCGGCGACTTAAAATCTCATTATGCTTACATTTCAACAAATCATCTTGAAGTTGCAGTCTTACTGGGCCGAGCAAGGCTGCGCACTCCTACAACCCTACGATATGGAGGTGGGTGCGGGAACATCCCACACCGCCACTTTCTTGCGTGCTTTGGGGCCAGAGCCTTGGAAAGCTGCCTACGTGCAGCCCAGCCGCCGCCCCAAAGATGGACGTTACGGCGAAAATCCGAACCGTCTGCAACATTATTACCAATACCAAGTGGTGTTAAAACCCGCTCCTTCCAACATTTTGGAGCTGTACTTGGGCAGCCTCGAAGCACTGGGCTTTGATCTCAAGAAAAACGACATTCGTTTTGTGGAAGACGACTGGGAAAATCCCACGCTAGGCGCATGGGGTCTGGGTTGGGAAGTGTGGCTCAATGGCATGGAAGTCACGCAATTTACCTACTTCCAACAAGTGGGTGGTATTGATTGCAAACCAATTACGGGCGAAATTACCTACGGCTTGGAACGCCTCGCCATGTATTTGCAAGGCGTAGACAATGTCTACAACCTGACGTGGACAGAAGGCTTATCGTATGGCGATGTCTATAAGCAAAACGAGCAAGAGCAATCCGCCTACAACTTTGAACACAGCGATGCCGATTTCTTGTTCACCGCCTTCACCGCGCACGAAAAGCAAGCCAAGCATTTGATGGAACAGCAACTCGCGCTCCCCGCCTATGAGCAGGTGTTGAAAGCCGCCCACAGCTTTAACTTGCTGGATGCACGCGGTGCGATTTCGGTGACCGAACGCGCGGCGTATATTGGGCGGATTCGCAATTTGGCACGCGCAGTAGCGCAAAGCTATTTTGAAAGCCGCGAACGCTTGGGCTTCCCGATGGCTCCGCGTGAGTGGGTGGAACAAATGCCACCCAAAAAATCGGCGTAACAATAGGCACGCAAAGGCGTAAAGCACCATGCAAATCACGTTGGATGTTCCAGACAATGTGCCACCCGCACTGTTACAGCAATACATTGATGAGTTTCAGAATAAGCTCAAGCGATTGGATGTTGCTACTCTCGATAAGCGTCGTCGTTTGATGGAGCGTTTGCAGAAATTGCGTCAAACCACGCCACAAACAGTGCTAGTGAGTAAAGAGGAGTTAAGTCGGTATTAAACTGACTTT
>CALMCD010000137.1 GCA_937863075.1 uncultured Rhodoferax sp.
CCGACCAAGGTCTTCAAGACGTTTTGGATAGTGGCAGGGGTTGCGGGTTCGCCTTTTTCATTCAACACGGTGACCTTGCTCACGTTACCTTCGCTGCGCACGGCGATTTGTAGTTTGATAACGTCGTTGACATCCGGTTCATCCGAGCTAAACATCTGCGCAAAGAAACCTTTTTTCGATTTATCCGCAGGCACAGCGTAGCGCACAAAGTAAATGCCTTTTTTGCGGTCGCGGTCTTCCACAGCAAAGCCCGTGCGATCCAGCGTTGCACCCACGCGCCGCCACGCATTGTCAAAACCTTCTTCCAGTTGCAAGAAGGGTTGGGGCGATTGTGCTGTGTCCGTCACGATAACGGCTGTCGGTTTGGCAGAACCGGTTTGCGCAACCTGTGCGGCGGCATCGGCAACGGGCGTACCCAGTTTGACCATTAAGCGGCGCAGAAATTCGGATTCCAATTCAGGATCGGTCGCACGGGGTTGCCATACGGTGCTGTCTTTGGTCACCACTTCTTCCATCCCGCGATGGCTGATAAAAATCTCGGTTTCGCCCTTGGCATTGCGTTCCAAACGGGTGCGGAATTTATCGCGCTCTCCGGTGGAATACAGTGAATCCAACAATTTACCCAGCGTGGAACGGATGAAATCCTGCGGCAATTTGGCGCGGTTTTCCGCCCACTCGGTTTCCATGATGCCGAGTTGCCCTTGATCGGTCACCAGCGTGAAACCATTGGTTTGCCAAAATTCTTTGATCGGGTTCCACAACTGATCGGGCGCACGGGGTACGACCAACCAGCGTTGGTTACCGACCCGCTCAATGCGCACATCACCCACGGCGAGCGCGGCAATAGCGGGTTCGTTTTTCGCGGCTTGTTGACCGGCTTTTTTCTGGTCAGACGCATAGACCGCATCGCCCACCACTGCGTAATGCGTGTTTTTCGACAACTGGGTGAGGTCAGGCGGCACTTCCAGCGTAGGCGCTTTCACGGTGCTGGCGCTGCGGTAGTCCACTTTGTCGGTGTCCAACGCACCGCAAGCGGAAAGCGAAACGGCAAGACCGATAACGGAGAGTTTGAAAGAAGTATTCATTAAATTAAACCAGTAGATTGCAATACTTTTTCCAACACGGGTTGGTTGGCGGGAGTCAATTCTGTCATCGGCAGACGCATTGTGCCGCTGCACAATCCCATACGCGCAGCCGCCCATTTCACGGGGATGGGGTTCGCTTCGACAAACAGGGCTTTGTGCAGGGGCAACAACTGGAATTGAATTTCCATAGCACGCTTTACATCACCCGCGCGGGCTGCGACACATAACTCGTGCATCAAACGGGGCGCGACGTTAGCGGTCACGCTCACATTACCGTGACCACCGCACAGCATCAAAGCAACGGCGGTCGGGTCGTCACCGGAATAAATCGCAAAATTTTCAGGCGCTTCTTTAATCAGCCATTGGGCGCGTTCGATGTTTCCGGTGGCTTCTTTGATGCCCACAATGCCGGGAATTTGCGCCAAACGCAACACCGTATCGTGCGCCATATCCGCTACCGAACGGCCGGGGACGTTGTACAAAATCACGGGCAAATCGACCGCTTCGGCAATCGCTTTGAAATGCTGATACTGTCCTTCTTGCGTGGGTTTGTTGTAGTAGGGAACAACTTGCAATTGGCAATCCGCGCCCACTTTTTTGGCAAAGCGTGCCAGTTCAATCGCCTCGGCGGTCGAATTTGCACCGCAACCCGCCATGATGGGAACGCGCCCTTTGGCTTGTTCAACCGATACGCGAATGATCTCGCAATGTTCTTCGACATTCACGGTGGGCGATTCGCCAGTGGTTCCGACGACACCAATGCAATCGGTTCCTTCGGCGATGTGCCAATCAATCAATTTCCGCAATGCCGCGTAATCAACGCTACCATCGGCCTGCATGGGGGTGATGAGGGCAACAATGCTGCCAGTAATAGGGGCTTGGGCTTGAGAGGTGTTCATGGAAATGAAATGATGTGGTGGTTTTATGGGATAAGTCATTTTACCGACTGAACCGTTTATGCAGTGTATAGCGTGCATTCAGAAAGCCGCAAACGCCGCCTTCAACCATTGCACGCCGCTGGGTTCAATCACCACCACATCAAAACGGCAAGGCGGTAATGCCGATAAGCGCATCAAATAATAACGCGCCGCCAAAATGATGCGCTGTTGTTTGGTGCGGCTGATGCTGGCGGCTGCTCCACCGTGCGATGCAGAACTGCGCTGGCGGACTTCAACAAAAACGGTAGTGGGTTCTTTGCCGCTGGGTTCGGGGGCTTGCATAATCAAATCAATCTCGCCGCCACCGCGCCCGGGCGTTCGATAATTGCGCACCAACAAACGCAGACCTTGTGCTTCGAGATAGCGTAGGGCTTCATCTTCGGCTGCATCGCCCTGTTCCTTGGTAGAAAGATTTTTTGTCATGAGTTCTATTTTTTCGGCTGCGCTGGACGCTTCGGTGCAAGCGGCATCGGGTCAGCATTATCCTGAAGGTGCGTTGTATTTGGTCGCTACGCCGATTGGTAATTTAGCCGACATCAGCCTGCGGGCGCTGTATGGTTTGCGGTTAGCAGACACCATCGCCTGCGAAGATACGCGCCACACCCAAAGCCTGTTACGCGCGTATGGCATCGACAAAGCGGGGCATCAACTGCTCGCCCTGCACCAGCATAACGAGGAAGAAGCCGCCCAAAACGTGTTGGATAGGCTGCGCACGGGGCAACGGGTGGCCTACGTCAGCGATGCCGGAACGCCCTGCATCAGCGACCCCGGAGCGCGGCTGGTGGCGGTGGTACGGCAACAGGGCGTGCGCTGCATTCCCCTTCCGGGGGCAAGTAGCGTCACCACCCTGTTAAGCGCGGCGGGTTGCGTGACGGGTCATGCCGATGCAGGGGGATTTGTGTTCCACGGCTTTTTGCCGAGCAAAGCATTAGAGCGTACCCGCGCCGTACAGTTGCTACAAAAAGAAGAACGTACCACGCTGATCCTCGAAGCGCCGCACCGCATTGAGGCATTAGCGCAAGCCTTGGCAGAACTGGGGGCGCGGCTGGTCACAGTGGGGCGTGAATTGACCAAACAATTTGAAGAAATCGCCACCCTCCCCGCCCACGATTTGCCCGCGTGGTTTGCGGCGGATGCCAATCGGCTGCGCGGCGAATTTGCCTTGGTGATTCATCCGCAACCCGCCACCACCGATGCACAGCAAGACACGCAAACCCTGCGCACCTTGCATTTACTATTAGCCGAATTACCCTTAAAAACCGCCGTCAAACTCGCCACCGAAATCACAGGGTCACCGAAAAACGCACTTTATGAATCGGCATTGGCGTGGAAAGAATTGCAAAAAGAAAAGCAAAAAGAAAAATGACCTACAGCATTAAAGAAATCTTTTACACCTTGCAAGGCGAAGGCGCGAATGCCGGACGGCCTGCGGTTTTTTGTCGCTTTGCCGGTTGCAATTTATGGAGCGGGCGCGAAGAAGACCGCCCCTCCGCTATTTGCCGATTTTGCGATACCGATTTTGTCGGCACGGACGGAGCCAGCGGCGGCAAATTCACCACCGCCCACGCCTTGGCGGATGCCATCGCAGCGCATTGGACGGCGAACGACACGGCGCATCGGCTGGTCGTGCTGACGGGTGGCGAGCCGCTTTTGCAACTCGATACCCCGCTGATTGACGCGCTGCACGCACGCGGTTTTCGCATTGCGGTAGAAAGCAACGGCACAATTACCCCTCCAACGGGTATTGATTGGCTGTGCATCAGCCCCAAAATCGGCGCGGAATTGGTGGTGCGCAAAGGGCAGGAATTGAAATTGGTTTATCCGCAAGTGGGCGGCGATCCGGCACAGTTTGCCGATTTAGATTTCACCCATTTCTATTTGCAAGCAATGGATTCGCCCACGCAGAAAGATAATCTACAAGCCGCAATCGAATACTGCCAAAATCACCCGCAATGGGGTTTAAGTGTGCAAACGCATAAGGTAATTGGGATTCG
>CALMCD010000138.1 GCA_937863075.1 uncultured Rhodoferax sp.
TTTTCGATACGTTAGAATTGTCGGTTACCCGGAAACGAATGGGGAACGAATCAAGGACGATTCTCGTTCTCTACTATCCCATACATTCACTTGTTTCCCCCCCATTTCACCCCTATTAGTGGGGTATTACATTCAAACAAACACAAGCTAAACATAAGCTGAAATTTAGGAGTCTTATCGTGACTGTTACTGTTGAAACGCTGGAAAAATTGGAACGCAAAATTACCCTGTCTCTGCCACTGGGCGGAATTCAGTCGGAAGTGGATGCACGCTTGCGCAAATTGGCACGCACGGCCAAGATGGATGGTTTCCGTCCCGGCAAAGTACCCATGAATGTGGTATCGCAACGCTATGGCTACTCGGTGCAAATGGAAGTGATGAACGACAAAATCGGTGCTGCATTTGATGCCGCCGTGCGCGAAGCCCAACTGCGTGTTGCCGGCCAGCCCAACATCACTCCCAGCGCAGCATCGCCTGCTGATATGGTGAATTTTGATGCCGTGTTTGAAGTATTTCCCGATGTCGTGATTGGTGATTTGTCGGCAGCAGAAGTAGAAAAGCTGCAATCCGAAGTCACCGAAGAAGCCATTGACAAAACCGTGGACATTCTGCGCAAACAACGCCGCACCTTCTCCATTCGCGCCCAAGAAGAAGGTGTGGAAACCGGTGACCGCGTGACGGTAGATTTTGAAGGCAAGATTGACGGCGAACCCTTTGCAGGTGGTAAAGCGGAAAACTTCCAGTTCATCGTAGGCGATGGGCAAATGCTGCGTGAGTTTGAAGAAGCCGCTGTGGGCATGAAACAAGGCGAAAGCAAAACTTTCCCCTTGGCGTTCCCCGCTGAATACCACGGTAAAGATGTGGCTGGCAAAACTGCCGACTTCATGGTCACTATCAATAAGGTAGAAGCCGCACACCTGCCCGAAGTGAATGCCGAATTGGCTAAATTCTTGGGTATTGCCGATGCCACCGTGGAAGGCCTGCGCACAGACATCCGTACCAACTTGGAACGCGAAGTGAAAAACCGCCTGCTTGCCCGTAACAAGCAAGGGGTTTTGGAAGCGTTGCTCGCCAAATCCGAGTTTGATTTGCCAAAATCCAGCATTCAAGCAGAAATCGAACGTCTGGTAGCCGGTGCGCGTGCCGATATGAAACAGCGCGGCATGAAAGATGCCGATACCATGCCCATCTCGGAAGAATTCTTCCGTGCGCAAGCCGAAAAACGTGTGCGTTTGGGCTTGTTGGTGGCACAGTTGGTGCGTGAAAACAACCTCTTTGCCAGCGCCGAACAAGTTAAAGCGCAGGTCGAAGAAATGGCAGCCAGCTACGAAAATCCAGCCGAAGTGGTGCGTTGGTACTACGGCGACCAACAACGTTTGGTCGAAATCGAAGGGGCTGTAGTGGAGAAAAACGTCACTGATTTCGTTTTGGCGAATGCCAAGGTCACCGATAAAGCGGTAACCTTTGACGAATTGATGACGCAAGTCTAATCGCAAGCGTTTTCGGACTTACGGGACTGACGATAAGGCTGTTCTTTTGCTGTTGAATGAAAATAGGAATAATATGAATAGAAGCATGATGGAACCCCAAGGGCTGGGCATGATTCCAATGGTGATTGAGCAGTCGGGTCGCGGTGAACGGTCTTATGACATTTATTCGCGCCTGCTGAAAGAACGGGTCATCTTTTTGGTCGGCCCCGTGCATGATCAGGTAGCGAATTTGGTCGCCGCACAACTCTTGTTCTTGGAAAGCGAAAATCCCGATAAGGATATTTCGTTCTACATCAATTCCCCGGGCGGTTCGGTGAGTGCGGGCATGGCGATTTTTGACACCATGAACTTCATCAAACCCCAAGTCTCTACCTTGTGTATGGGCATGGCGGCCAGCATGGGTGCATTCTTGTTGGCGGCGGGCGCAAAGGGTAAACGCTTTTGCTTGCCCAATTCCAAGGTCATGATTCACCAACCATCGGGTGGCAGCCAAGGTCAGGCGACAGAGATTGAAATCGCTGCGCGTGAAATCCTGAAAACCCGTGAACAGTTGAACCAAATTTTGGCCGAGCGTACCGGACAATCGTTGGAACGCATTGCCCGTGATACCGAGCGAGATTACTACATGTCCGCTACCGAGGCACAGGAATACGGGATCATCGACCACGTTATTGCCAAACGCAGCTAAGTCTCGTACCCTGCCTGCCATTACCCACGCCATCGCCGCAATAGTGCCTGTGATACTTTAGCAGTTCAGCAGGCATTTTTTATTTCAGTATTTAAGCAAATATCAAGCGAATATCCCATGACTGAGAAAAAAGGTTCCTCCAACGAAAAAACCTTGCACTGCACTTTTTGTGGAAAAAGTCAAGACGAGGTGAAGAAACTGATTGCAGGCCCTGAAGTTTATATTTGCGATGAATGTATTGAACTGTGTAACGAAATAATCCATGATGAATCTTCTACCGGTGTAACAGATACCACCGGAAAAAGTAAAAGCGATTTACCAACGCCTTCTGAAATCAAAACCAATTTAGACAATTACGTCATTGGGCAGGAAACGGCGAAGAAGATTTTATCGGTTGCAGTTTATAACCATTACAAACGCCTGCGCCATCAAGAAAAATCCAAAAAAGACGATGTGGAATTATCCAAAAGCAATATCTTGCTGATTGGCCCCACGGGTTCCGGCAAAACATTGCTGGCACAAACCTTGGCGCGGATGCTGAATGTTCCTTTTGTGATGGCCGATGCCACCACGCTCACCGAAGCGGGCTATGTGGGCGAGGATGTGGAAAACATCATCCTCAAACTCTTGCAAAGCTGCAATTACGATGTGAATTTGGCACAGCGCGGCATTGTGTATATCGACGAAATTGACAAAATTTCCCGCAAGTCGGATAACCCTTCCATTACCCGCGATGTATCGGGCGAAGGGGTGCAGCAAGCCCTCTTGAAATTGATTGAAGGCACGATGGCCAGCGTTCCGCCCCAAGGTGGACGTAAGCATCCCAATCAGGATTTTGTGCAGGTGGATACCACCAACATCCTCTTTATTTGCGGCGGCGCATTTGCTGGATTGGATAAAGTAATTGAAAACCGTACCGAAGCCTCTGGAATGGGCTTTTCGGCGAAGGTCACCAGCAAGCAACAACGCAGTCTGACCGATTTATTCCGCGAAGTAGAACCCGAAGATTTGATTAAATTCGGTTTGATCCCTGAATTGGTGGGGCGCGTTCCGGTGGTGGCAGCCTTGGCGGAGCTTACCGAAGATGCGTTGGTGCAGATTTTGACTGAGCCTAAAAACTCCCTCGCCAAACAATTCACCAAACTCTTGGCGATGGAAGGCGTTGGGTTGGAGATTGATTCCACCGCATTGCGTGCGATTGCCAAAAAAGCATTGGTGCGCAAAACGGGAGCGCGTGGATTGCGTTCGATTTTGGAGCAAGCACTGCTGGATACGATGTATGAATTACCCAATCTGAACGATGTGGAGCGGGTGGTGTTGGATGCCAACTGCATCGAAAACCGCACAATGCCCCAACTGGTGTACCGTGAAACGACTTCCGCTGCGTAAAACTATGCCCAATTACACACCGTTGCCTTCCAAGCCTATCACCCTGCCCTTGCTGCCTTTACGCGATGTGGTGGTTTTTCCGCACATGGTGATTCCCTTGTTTGTGGGGCGTGCCAAAAGCATCAAGGCGCTGGAAGCCGCCATGAACGACAATCGGCAAATCATGCTGGTAGCGCAAAAAACACCGGCAAGAGATGAGCTGGTGATTGCCGATATGTTCGATGCCGGCTGTATCGCTACCGTACTTCAAATTTTGAAGTTGCCCGATGGAACGGTCAAAGTTTTGATTGAAGGGCAACAACGCGCTGCCGTTAACTTGATTGAAGAAGGCGAATCCTTTTTCTCAGCCACCCTCACCCCTTGCAATCCAGCGCGTGAAACGATTAAAGCCACATCCGCCAGCCGCGTGGAAGCATTGCGCCGTGCGGTGATTCTGCAATTTGAAAATTACGGCAAACTCAATAAAAAAATCCCGCAAGAGATTTTGAATTCCATCGCCAGCATCGAAGATGTAGGCCGGATGACCGATACCGTTACCGCCCATTTGCCGCTCAAACTGGACAATAAACAAACCATTTTGACGCTGATTCCGATTAAAGATCGCTTGGCGAAATTGTTGGAATTCATTGAGCGCGAAGTCGATGTCCTCAATGTCGATAAAAAGATTCGTGGACGTGTCAAGCGTCAAATGGAAAAGCATCAGCGTGACCATTATTTGAATGAGCAAGTAAAAGCCATTCAAAAAGAATTGGGCGACGGTGAGGACGGTGCGGATATTGAAGAAATTGAGAAAAAAATCAAAGCCGCCAAAATGCCCAAAGAGGCATTGAAAAAAGCCGAGAACGAACTCAAAAAGCTCCGCCTGATGTCACCCATGTCGGCAGAAGCCACGGTGGTGCGCAACTATATTGATGTCTTAACCGAGTTACCGTGGTCGAATAAAACCAAAATTAAACACAATCTCGCCCATGCCGAGGATGTCTTGAATGCAGACCATTTCGGACTGGAAAAGGTAAAAGAGCGGATTTTGGAATACCTCGCGGTTCAGCAGCGTATCGACAAACTCAAAGCGCCGATTTTGTGTTTGGTGGGGCCGCCCGGCGTGGGTAAAACCTCGCTCGGACAATCCATCGCCAAAGCTACGGGTCGTAAATACGTGCGCATGGCACTGGGTGGTATGCGCGATGAGGCGGAAATTCGTGGGCATCGCCGTACCTATATCGGCGCATTGCCGGGCAAGGTGTTGCAAAGTCTCTCTAAAGTCGGAACCCGTAACCCGCTTTTTTTGCTCGATGAAATCGACAAACTCGGTTCGGATTTTCGCGGTGACCCCAGTAGCGCCCTGCTGGAGGTGTTAGACCCTGAACAAAATCACAAGTTCGGCGACCATTACGTGGAAGTGGATTTCGACTTGAGCGATGTGATGTTTGTGGCAACCTCCAATTCCATGCGGATTCCAGCCCCGCTTTTGGATCGGATGGAAGTGATTCGCCTTTCGGGTTATACCGAAGACGAAAAAGTGAATATCGCCCTCACTTATCTATTGCCCAAGCAAATGAAGAACAACGGCGTACAAGAATCCGAAATGCAAGTAGAAGACAGTGCCGTGCGCGACATTGTGCGCTACTACACGCGTGAGGCGGGTGTCCGCTCTTTGGAACGGGAACTCTCGAAAATCTGCCGTAAAGTGGTCAAGGGTTTGCTTTTGAAGAAATTGCAACCCCAAGTCCAAGTGAATGCCGATACGCTCCCCGAATACTTGGGCGTGCGCAAATACACATATGGACGTGCGGGGCAACAAAACCAAGTCGGTCAGGTTGTCGGTTTGGCGTGGACGGAAGTGGGTGGCGATTTGCTGACCATTGAAGCCGCACTGACCCCCGGAAAAGGCAGCATTACCCGCACTGGCTCGTTAGGGCATGTGATGAAAGAATCGGTTGAAGCCGCACGCACCGTGGTGCGCAGCCGCGCCCACCGCTTAGGCATCCCCGATGCGATTTTTGACAAGAGAGATATTCACATCCATGTTCCCGATGGCGCGACCCCCAAAGATGGCCCCAGTGCCGGTGCTGCGATGGTGACCGCATTGGTATCTGCCTTAACGGGTATTCCTATCCGTGCCGATGTTGCGATGACGGGTGAAATCACCTTGCGCGGAGAAGTAACCGCCATCGGTGGATTGAAAGAAAAATTGCTGGCCGCCTTGCGTGGTGGAATCAAAACCGTTTTGATTCCAGAAGACAACGTGAAAGACCTGCAAGAAATCCCGAACAATGTGAAAAATGGCTTGGAAATTGTGCCGGTGCGTTGGATTGATAAGGTGTTGGAACTGGCCTTAGAGTCGCTCACCACCCCTCTACCAGAACAAGAGGTGTTGCCCGCTGCGGTGACCGCACCTGTGGCCGAAGCACCCACTGCACTGAAACATTGAGAAAAAAGCAGAATTTGGTAAAAACGGCGAAAAAAGGCGTTATAATTTCGTTCATAACGCGGGAATAGCTCAGTTGGTAGAGCGCAACCTTGCCAAGGTTGAGGTCGAGAGTTCGAGACTCTTTTCCCGCTCCAAATTCCATAAAAAAGGGAAGCATATGCTTCCCTTTTTTCTCGAAAACGAGAAAATGGCGCGGTAGCAAAGCGGTTATGCCCCGGATTGCAAATCCGGTTAGTCCGGTTCGACTCCGGACCGCGCCTCCAGTGTTCTTGCCCGAGTGGTGAAATAGGTAGACACATCGGACTTAAAATCCGCCGCTACGTGAATAACGGGCGTACCGGTTCGATTCCGGTCTCGGGCACCACATCACCGTATCACAGCGTTTCACAACGTATCAGAACCCGCGTATCTC
>CALMCD010000139.1 GCA_937863075.1 uncultured Rhodoferax sp.
ATGTTTGGCGCGATTGGGGCGATGGCGGCGCTCATGCAGCGCGGCATTACGGGCAAGGGGCAAGAGGTGCAAGCGGCGTTGTTTGAAAACAATATCTTTTTGGTTGCCCAGCACATGATGCAGTTTGCGATTACCGGAAAAGCCGCCGCACCCATGCCCCAGCGCATTTCACCTTGGGGCATTTACGATGTGTTTAGCGTGAAAAATAACGAGCAAATCTTCCTAGCCGTCGTGGGCGATACGCAATGGGCAATTTTTTGTAATGCGTTTGGTTACGCCGATTGGCTGCAAGATGAGCGCCTGACCACCAATAACGACCGCGTGAAGGCGCGTGAATGGCTCATCCCCGCCCTGCGGGAGCGCATGAAAAATCACACCTCCCAAGAACTGGCGGCGGTGTTTGAGCAGCACGGTTTGCCCTTCGCGCCGATTACCGATCCGCAATACCTGTTTGACGACCCGCACTTGCTGCAAACCGGCGGACTCGCGCCCATGACCCTGCCCGATGGACGCGAAACCAAAGTGCCATTACTCCCCCTGATGCTGGGCGGTGAACGGCTGGGTGTGCGGATGAATCCGCCCGTTCTGGGTTCAGAAAATACCGCAATTCTGCAAGAACTGGGCTACAGCACGGAAGAAATCGCGGCGTTGGTGCAAGATGGCGTGGTGGGTGCAAGCACGGCGGCAGCGGTTGCACCCTAAAATGTTTTGGACAACGAGAAAGACCCTCACCCTATGAATCCATTTACCCCCTCTACCCTCTCCGCCCTTGCCACCGAACACGGAACCCCCTTGTGGGTTTATGACGCGGCTACGATTCAACGCCAAATTGCGGCATTAAAGCAGTTTGATGTGATTCGTTTTGCGCAAAAAGCCAATTCCAATACGCACATTTTGCGGCTGATGAAAGCCGAGGGCATGATGGTCGATTCGGTTTCTTTGGGCGAAATCGAACGGGCGATAGCGGCCGGATTTCAAAACCACGAAATCGTTTTTACTGCCGATGTGTTGGATCGCCCGACCTTAAAACGGGTTGTTGAATGGGGCATTGCGACGAACTGCGGTTCGATTGATATGCTGAATCAGCTCGGCGCGGTGAGTAAAAATCACCCCGTATGGTTGCGCATTAACCCCGGATTCGGACACGGACACAGCAACAAAACCAACACCGGCGGCGAACACAGCAAGCACGGTATCTGGCATACCGATTTGGCGCTGGCGTGCGAGCGCGTGCGTGCCAACGGGCTGGCGTTGCAAGGGCTGCACATGCACATCGGTTCGGGTGTGGATTACGCGCATCTGCAAGAAGTGTGTGGCGCGATGGTCGATTTGGTGAAGTGCGTTCAGGCGCAAGGGTTGGATGTCAAAGCGATTTCAGCGGGTGGCGGCTTGTCCATTCCCTACCGCGCGGAAGATGCCACCATCGACACCGCCCATTATTTCCAACTGTGGGACGCAGCACGCAACGAAATTGCGGCTTTATTAGGTCACCCCGTCACGCTGGAAATTGAACCCGGTCGTTATTTGGTTGCCGAATCGGGCGTATTGGTAACGGAAATCCGCGCTGTGAAAAACCAAGGCACGCAACCGTTTACGCTGGTGGATGCGGGCTTTACCGAACTCGTTCGCCCCGCCATGTACGGCAGTCACCACGAAATGGAAATTATTCACACCAACCCCGCTACGGGTGAATTAGTCGATACCGTGGTGGCTGGCCCCTTGTGCGAATCGGGCGATGTGTTCACGCAAGAAGAGGGCGGTGTGGTGCTGCGCCGCAGTCTGCCGCAAGCGCAAGTGGGCGATTTACTGGTGCTGCACGATACGGGGGCGTATGGAGCGTCCATGTCCTCCAACTACAACACGCGCCCCTTGATTCCCGAGGTGCTGATCGAAAACGGCAAACCCCGCCTGATTCGCCGTCGGCAAACGGTGGCGGAGTTGCTGGCGTTGGAAATTACGCCAACTTGAATTGTTGGGGCGCGGCGGTTAAATAACCCACGGCTGCGCCAAAACGGGCGTTGTAATTCGCGTTAATCAGCGGTTCGAGCGTGGCTTTCACTTTGTCGTGCAGGGGCGATTCCCAGTCTCCGGCGTGTTGGAAATTGCTCATGATGTACGTCCAGCCGTTGATTTCATCCACCGCGTGCAAGCCTGTGGCCTCAGCTCCTGCGGGGCAGGACATGATGCGGGAAAGCGTGCCTTGATCCACGTTGTACGCCCACAAGAAGTTATTGACGTGCTGACCGCTGTCCTCGCCAATAAACAGGGTGCGCATTTTTTCCGAGAACTTCAGGTTATCGGGGTTGGCGATTTTGTCGGCGTGGGCGAGGTTACCCAAGCTATCCGCAGTGCTTAAATCTTGACCCAGCAAGATGAATTTAGAAGCCGAAGCCACCCAATCGCTGTTAATCGCATTGCCGCTGGTGTCTTTTTGACCGCCTGTGAGCGCGTGTTCCAAGATACCACCCGCATTGATAGCCGATGCAAACTTCACATTCAGGGCGGGAACGTTGCCGGATTTTCCGGTCACCATCGAATCGCGGATAGCGGCCATGGCGGAATACGCTTTTTTGTCCTTGATATTGACGGTCGTGCCTTCCATTTTTGAGAACGCCGTACTTGCCCCTTTGAGCGCGGCATAGCGGTGGGTTTCCAAGAACGCGGCGGCTTTTTCTTGCCCGGGTTTGACTTTCACCCACAGCGAAACCTTGTTCACCACGATCTTGGTGTAGCTGGCATCGTTAGGGTCGGTGGTCAGCGATTCCATGATGTCGGTGGGCTTGATGCCTCCACTCACCAGTGCCTGAATCTCGGCGCTGCTGGCACTGCCCAGCTTCACCCATGAGAGCGTGGCGGTGGATGTGGCATTCAATTCGCTGGTGTATTTGGCGGCGTAGAGCGTGCCGGAAGAAAGGTCTTTTTCTTTATCCGCCACAAACATGAACAAACCGCCATTGGTGGCATCATCGCCCATCAAGGCGGTGCGGTTGTCGGGCATCATTTGAATCAGCTCGTGCGAGATACGACCCAAGCAATAATGCTTTTTGATGCTGCCCGTGCCATCGGCCTTCACGGTGACTTCGGGCAGATGACCGTAATCGTAAGGATTGGCTTGGGTAGTATTGCCAAACAGGTTTTGGCTGAACCCTTGCAAGATGCTCAAGGGGATGCTGGTAGCGCCTTGGTTGAAGGCATCGGGTTCGTATTCTTCCGACGACAAATGCGTACCCCACGGCGAAAGGCTCGCACCGCAGGTAATCCACAAACCTTTGACAGCGGATGTATCGACATTGTGGTATTTCACCAAGCTCAATTTACCGGTTGCTTTATCTTGGTCGAGCGTCAGCACGGCGATGGGCGATGGCAACATACCGTACATGGAAGCCATTGCTTGGTTGCGCGTAGCGTATTCAAACTGCACCACCGCAAACACGGTATTGCCTTTTACGCCCGCTACGTTTGCGCCGCTGACGGTCAGCAGCGAAGAACCATCGGGGCAATCGGAAAAGAATTGGCGTGCTGTGCCTGCAACCGAGGTATCCATAATCGGCTTGTTGTTGATGTCGAAGTAACCACCCGCCACCACGCTGCCACCTTTGCCATCAGCAACCGATTGACCCGTGATGAAGAAGGGTTGGTACGACAACGCATAGCTATTCGTGCTGCCGTTGGTAAATTTCACGGTCATGGTCGATTCGGTGAGCGTGGTCGCCATTTTGGTCGGTGCGCTCAACGTGGGCGCGGGCATGGAAGAAAAATTCACGCCATCAAAAACCAAGCTGGAATTGCTACCGCCGCACGCCGCCAGCAGGGAGGTTCCCATCAACCCCGAAGACAGCGGCAACAGGGGCGCACCCGATAGGATTTTGAGCAAAGAGCGGCGGGAAGGATTGGCAGGCAATGAATGCGTCATAGCGGTAAATTCCTCTTGAAAAATCGCGGAAAGCGGTTACACATCCACTGATTTTTCAATTTCTATGTGAACAAGGCGTGACGCTTTTTTGTCGTTTAGATGACATGCTTTGCGATAAAACCCTTTAATCACGAAGGCGTATGCACCACTTGGGCGTGGGTGAAATAGGTGGTGCTGATGGTTTCTGACACGTTGTAGGCGGTTTGTTGCAGTTGGGTGAGCAACTCGTTTAACCGCGCTGGTTCGCAGAGGCGGGTTAAATCCCAATCGTTTGGATTCGGCACGGTGTGCGACAGCGGACACAGCACCCCCGCCGGACTGCCATGCAGCTTCGACAAGCGTCCCCGCAGCGTATGCGCCACCCATGCCAAGGAACGCGGATTGTCCCGATCCAACACCAGCAAGTCCACCAACGCCACCCTATCGCGGCTTTGCTGGTAACGGGCGCGGAAGGTGATGGTGCTATCGAATAACGCCAGCATGGTTTCAAAACCGTTTTCCGTCATTAACTCGTGCGTTTTCAAGGCTTTTTGCAGGGCTTGGGCAAGGAACGCCAACCGTTCGATGTGCCGCCCGATGCTCAATAAACGCCAACCGTCATCGCGCGTCATGCGGTCGGTTTGCGCCCCTGTGATCGCTGCCAGATAGTGGCTTAACAATTCCAGATTGTTGGAACGCATTTTCAGTTCGGCATGAACAATCATGTTCCAATGTTCTTGCGAGAGCCGATCCCGCACCGCCGATGCCGCATTTTTCAACGCCCGCAGGTTATTCCGTGCCTCGGTTAAATCGGCTTGTGGCGTGAGGCGAACTTGGCGGACGTTGTTTTCCGTGCGCTCGGTATAGCGTCCTAACCAGAACAGATTTTCCGCCGCGCGGCTGGTGACGATGCGCTTGTGCTGCTCCACATCCGCCGGAGTCAGACGCTGGGGCAAGAGCGTGGTGATGTCAATCGCGCGATCGGTAAGCGCCCATACATCGGCACTGCTACCACCGCGCTGCATGGAGGCAATATCACCCTGCCCGCTCGCCAGCCGTGCCAATCCACCCGGCAATACGCGCCAACGCGGTTTACCCTGCTTGTCCACGCCGTCCGAGACGGCAAAGACCCGCAG
Organism: uncultured Rhodoferax sp.; assembly: GCA_937863075.1. Classification (GTDB taxonomy): domain Bacteria; phylum Pseudomonadota; class Gammaproteobacteria; order Burkholderiales; family Burkholderiaceae_C; genus Allorhodoferax. The sequence continues at coordinate 5,029 of CALMCD010000139.1, forward strand.
CACCACCGAACGCGCCTGCATCTGCCCGGGCATTTGAATCTGCATGTGCATCGCGCCTTGGTTTTGCACTTGCAGCAAGCCCGCTTGCCAAATCGGCATCTGTGACATCGGCATTCGGGCTTGTAGGGTGTGGTCTTCGCCCAGTTCCTCCAAGCGGGTGGGGAAGGGCGATGGGTTCAGAACCGGATAGGTGGATTGCACCGTGTATTTGCCGAAATGCGCGGCCATTTCGCCGACCACATTGCGCTCGCCACACCACCATGTCGTGATGGCGGGCAGTGTGAGTTCTTCGCCCAGCGCATGGCGTGCCAGTGCGGGCAAAAATCCCAGCAGCGCGGGTGATTCGAGGAACGCCGATCCGGGCGCATTCGCCACCAACACATTGCCCGCCCGAATCGCTTGCATCAAACCGGGTACGCCCAAGGTCGAATCGGGACGCAATTCCAGCGGGTCAAGATACTCATCGTCCAAGCGTTTCAGCAGGCCATGCACGGGCTGCAAACCGCGCAGGGTGCGGAGGAAGAGATGTTCATCACGCACGGTTAAATCGCTGCCCTCGACCAAGGTTAAGCCGAGGTAACGCGCCAAATAAGCGTGTTCAAAATACGTTTCGTTGTACGGGCCGGGGGTGAGCAGCGCGATGTGGGCATTGGCTCCGGCGGGCGTGGCGCGGCGCAAACTGTCCATTAAAGCGCGGTACGTTCCCGCCAGCCGCTGGACTTTGAGGGCATCAAACGCATACGGAAACTGCCGTGAAACCGCTAACCGATTTTCCAGCAGGTAACCCAGACCGCTCGGTGCTTGGCAACGCTGTCCCATCAGCCACCAATTTCCATCGGGGCCGTGTCCCAAATCGAACGCCGCCACATGCAAATGCACGCCACCCAGCGGTTTCACGCCGTGCATGGCACGCAAGTAACCCGGGTGCGCGTGAATCAACGCCGGTGGCAACCAACCTTGCCGCACCAGTTGCTGTTCGCCGTACACATCGGCCATGATGGTTTCCAGCAAGCGCATACGCTGTTGGATGCCGGCTTCGATATGCTTCCAGTCGGGCGTGTCAATCAGCAACGGAAACAAATCCAACGACCACGGGCGCTGCGGGCCTTCTTGATCGGCATAGACGTTATAGGTTACGCCGTTATCCCGAATTTGGCGTTGTAAATCGGCAAAGCGCGTATCCAAATCAGCACTGCCATGCGCATCCGATTGGGAAAAGAAACGCGCCCAAACGCCCGTCAATGCTGCATTGGCAGCTATCGAATGAGGAGTAGGATGGGATGCGGATGGAATAATTTTTCCGCGTAATTCATCAAAATGTCCCGCAGCGGCGATGCAGGTTTGGGAGGTGATAGGCAACGAAGTGGACATACGGGAATC
>CALMCD010000140.1 GCA_937863075.1 uncultured Rhodoferax sp.
AATAAAGCGGAGATTCCTTAAAACCTCCGCTTTCATCATCGCCTTAATAAAAAGCTAAATTACCCCGCAGCGCGTTTCGTCAAAATCTCAAACGCAGGCAGGGTTTTGCCTTCTAGCACTTCCAAGAACGCGCCGCCGCCAGTCGAGATATAACCCACTTGCTTTTCAATGCCGTATTTGGCGATTGCTGCCAATGTGTCGCCACCGCCAGCGATGCTGAATGCGGACGATTCGGCAATCGCTTTAGCGATTTCTTTTGTGCCGTTTTCAAACGCGGCGAATTCAAACACACCCACGGGGCCGTTCCACACAATCGTTCCGGCGGCTTTGAGCTGGGCGGCGAGTTTGGCAGCGGTTTCGGGGCCGATGTCCAAAATCAAATCGTCATCTTCCACCTCGGTGGCGGCTTTCACGGTGGCTACGGCATCGGCAGCGAAGGTTTTTGCGCACACCACATCGGTCGGGATGGGCACTTCTGCGCCGCGTGCTTTCATCGCCGCGATCACCGCAATGGCCTCGCCCAGCAAATCGGGTTCTGCCAAGCTTTTGCCGATTTTCAAACCCGCCGCCAGCATGAAGGTGTTGGCAATGCCGCCGCCCACAATCAAACCATCCACGTTTTTCGCCAAGGCTTGCAAAATCGTGAGCTTGGTGGACACTTTAGAACCCGCCACAATCGCCACCAGCGGGCGTTTGGGGTTGGCAAGTGCCTTGTTGATGGCATCAATTTCCGCCGCCAACAAAGGGCCCGCGCAGGCGATGGGCGCGAATTGGGCGATTCCGTAGGTCGTGCCTTCGGCGCGGTGAGCCGTTCCGAATGCGTCATGCACAAAAATATCGCACAGGGCGGCGAGCTTTTTGGCCAACTCTTCTTTGTTCTTTTTCTCGCCCACGTTCACGCGGCAGTTTTCCAGCATGACGATTTCACCCGGGGCAACGGTCACGCCGTCCACCCAGTTGGCGATGACGGGAACTTCGCGCCCCAGCAATTCGCCCAAGCGTTTGGCAACGGGCGCGAGCGAATCGGCAGCCGTCAGCGTGCCTTCAGTCGGACGACCCAAGTGGCTGGTGACCATCACCGCAGCGCCAGCGTCCAACGCCATTTGAATACAGGGCGCGGATGCGCGGATGCGCGTATCTTCGGTGATATTGCCTTGTTTATCTTGCGGCACATTCAAATCCGCACGAATAAAAACACGCTTATCTTTAGCCGAGCCGTTGGCGCATAAATCGGAAAAACGAATTACATTCATCATTCAATCCTTTTT
>CALMCD010000141.1 GCA_937863075.1 uncultured Rhodoferax sp.
GCCGAGCAAGTCATTGTGGTGGATAACCATTCCAGCGATTTGAGTATGCAGTGGTTATCTGAACGCTTCCCCCAGCATCCGCGTTTGGTGACGCAACTGGTTTCCGACAACTTGGGCTTTTCCGTGGGATGCAACCAAGGCCTGCAACACGCCACCCAGCCACATATTCTGTTTTTGAACCCCGATTGCATTCTGGGGAACGATTCCTTGGCGCGGATGGTGGAGGTACTGCAAGGCGATACCACCATCGGCATGGTCGGTGGGCTATTGGCGAATCTGGATGGAACCGAGCAGGGCGGCGGGCGCAGAGCCGTGCCTACGCCGTGGCGTTCTTTTGTGCGGGCGTTTGGTCTGCACCGCTTGAGCAACCGCTGGCCGCGTTTGTTTTTCGACTTTTATCTGCACACCCAGCCCTTGCCCAAAACCCCGATCGAGGTCGAAGCGATTTCGGGTGCGCTCATGCTGGTGAGTCGTGCTGCGGTAGAAGATGTCGGTTTATGGGACGAAAGTTACTTTTTGCACTGTGAAGATTTAGATTGGTGTATGCGCTTCCGGCAAAAGCATTGGAAAATTCTTTTTGTACCCGATGCGCCCGTGGTTCACCATTTAGGGCATAGCAGCCGCGTGCGTCCCTATTTTGTGGAATGGCACAAGCACAAGGGCATGATTTATTTTTACCGCAAATTCTTTCAGCACCAGTATCCGGGTATCTTGATGTGGTTGGTCGATGCGGGGGTGTGGCTGCGCTTTGGGCTGGTGGTGGTGCGGCATTTTTTCAGCCGCGTAGTAGGTCGTTTGAAGGCGTGGTTACAAGGGCATGGGCATGGGAATAGGCATGGTGATGGAAGTTGACGATGGCAGTTGAACAAAGACAAAAAACCGTAGGGGTTCTGGGCGGGCGCAGTTTGGTCGGACATGCCCTCATCCCGATGCTGGTGCAGGCAGGTTACCGCGTGGTCGCGTTCTCACGCAAAGACCAAGCCGGACACACCACGCCCGATGTGGAATGGCGCAATTTACCCACCACGCCCTCCCGTTTGGTGGCCGTGCCGCAGGAACAAGAGCGCATTGATGACTGGATTTGCCTCGCCCCCATTTGGATATTGCCCGATTACTACGCGCTCTTGGCAGCGTATGGCGTGCGCCGGATTGTGGTTTTATCGTCCACCAGCCGCTTTACCAAGGTGAACTCTACCGTGTCCAGCGATGCCATTGTGGTCGAACAACTGGTGCAGGGCGAAGAAAAGCTCGCAGCATGGACGGCTGGACGGGGCGCGGAATGGGTCGTTTTACGCCCCACCCTCATCTACGGCAATGGGCATGATAAAAATCTCACCGAGATTGCGCGTTTCATTCAGCGGTTTTCATTCTTCCCCTTCATCGGCAAGGGCAACGGCTTGCGCCAGCCGATTCGCACCGAAGATGTCGCCCAAGCCTGCTTTTCCGCGCTGCACAATACCGCGATTGCCAACCGTGCTTACAACATTGCAGGGCAAGAGGTGCTGACGTACCGCGAAATGGTGACGCGCATCTTCCATACGCTGGAACGTAAACCGCGCTTCTTGTCGATTCCGCGCAGCCTGTTTCAGATCGCTTTAATGATGGTGCGGATTCTGCCGCGTTATCGGGGCTGGTCAATTTCGATGGCGGATCGCATGAATAAGAACATGACCTTCGATTGGGCCGAAGCGCACGCTGATTTAGGCTTCTCACCCCGTCCGTTTCAATTTGGAAAGAACGATGTGCCACGTTAGCGGCATCCTCGTTGCATCGCTATAACTTCCGTTCCAATATCCGATACGGCGGCAGCCCTTTCAGCATTCGCCGCCCGTAGCCTTGCAGGATTAGCCGCTTATCGTAGCAAATGACGGCGGCTTTGTCGTCTTCGGTGCGGATGGCGCGGCCTGTCCATTGCAATAGTTTGATGCCGGTAGCGGGAATTACCAGTTCGCTAAACGGATCGCGCCCTACTGTGCGCAGCCATTCGGCACGGGCTTCGTCCACCGGTTCGCTGGGTGGGGCAAACGGAAGTTTGGCGATGAAAACGGTTTCGCATAACGTGCCGGGTAAATCCAGCCCTTCGCCAAACGATTGCATTCCAAAAATCACCGAAGGCAACCCCGCCTCCACCCGCTTTTTGTGCGCTGCCAGCAGGCGCGTGCGTGATTGCTGGCCTTGCACCAAGACAATTTCTTGCAAGGTGGACGGCAGGGCATCGGTGGCTAAACGCATTTGCGCTCGGGATGTGAACAATACCAGCGCACCATGCGGAACTTGCAGGAGGTCTTGCAGCAGGGCATTGACCATTTCGCGGTTGTAATCGTCGGCTTGCTTGGGGTCGGATGGCGTATGCACCACCGTGAGCGTGCCTTGCGTGGTGTAGTCGAACGGGCTGGCAACTTCCAGCGTTTCCACGTTAGGATTGTTGCTGAGTCCGGCTTCCCGCAGAAAATAATCAAAACTCCCGCAACTGGTGAGCGATGCCGAGGTGACGATAGCACCCCGCACTTGGCTCCATAAAAACTGCCGCAGCAAATCCCCCGGGACGATAGGGCAGGCGTGCAAGCCGATGGTGAGATAGCCGCCATTGGCATCGACCTGAAACCATTTTGCCAAGGGTTGCTCGCCATGCTCTAGCAGCAGGCGTGCGGTTTCGACCAAGCCACTCAGCCGCTGAGACAATGAACCCAAGCTCACGTAGTGCTGGACGCATTCTTTGGCACGCTGGGGTTCTTCTTTCACCACAGTTTTGATTTCTGCACCCAGCGTTTCCACGATGCTTGCAATTGCCGTGGCTTGCTTTTGCACCTGTGCAACGGGTTCATGCAGTGTCTCCGGCAATAGCCCGTTGGCAAAGCGTTGTGTACCGGTATTGCGGCCTTCACGGGCGAGTTGGGTGAGTGCTTCCTTGAGTAAATGGGCGGCACTGGTGACATCCGCTTCACCCAAGAGATGCAAGGCATTGGCGACTTCAATCACCGTTTTGGGCAGGCGATCCAACCAGCGCAGATTGGTTAAATCCATGCTGCTGGCGAATTGATCCAAGGCGACGGCGGGCAGGTGGTGACCTTCGTCAAAAATCACCAAACACTTATCCAAATCGGGCAGGCTTTTCATGCCCAGCGAAGCCAGCACCAAATCGTGATTGGCGATGATGACATGGGCATCCACCAGCTTGGCGCGTGCTTGGTAGTAGGCGCATTCTTGAAAACGGGGGCAATGGCGTGCGGTGCAGGTGTGGCGTTCGGCGGCAACGGTGGCCCAATCGCTGGCATCGGGCGTTTCGGGCAGGGTATCGCGGTCGCCATCCCAGTGTTGTTCCAAGAGGCTGGCAATGTGGCGCAGAAATTTCACGCGGCGTTGCTGCACTTCTGCGGTCGGGCTGGCATTTTCCATATCCACCCAATCGGGCGTATAGCTTTCCCCCCCTAATTGATCGAGCTTGATTTTGCACACATAGCGCCCCCGCCCTTTAGCCAACGCAAAGACAAAAGGCTGACCGAGATGCTCGGTCAAATGGTTGGCTAATTGCGGTAAATCTTTGTGCATTAACTGCTCTTGCAGCGCGACGGTGGCGGTCGAAATCAGCACGCGGGTTTTGCGTTGCAAGGCGATGGCGATAGCGGTGGAAGCGTATGCCGCCGATTTGCCCACGCCCGTTCCGGCTTGAATCACGGCAATGGCTTTGGTGGGGGTGGGGTGTTCGCCCAAGTCGGCACGGGCGAGTGTTTCCGATACCAGCTTCGCCATATCATGCTGACCCACCCGTTGGCGAAAGCCGGATGTGGTGGACACCATTTTTTCAAAAGCATCCAGCCCTGATTGGGACAATGCCGTTAATTCATCAAAATTCATTCAATTTTATCGAAAGGTAGCCAAAGGGAGCGCAAGGTATCGGGTTTTTGCGGTGTTCATATACTGGCAAAAAGGCTACAAAGTGGTGTAGGTAGATATACAACAGATATAAAAAGGAGACATACCGTGCAAACGATTAAAACGATTCTGGACTACGTTTACGACCACGAAGCGAATCGCGCCAACCAAGTGTATCTGACCCAACCCATTGGCGGCGGTCAGACGGTGGATTGGACGTGGGCGCAAACGGTAGAACAAGCACGGCGCATGGCAAATCACCTGAAAATGCAAGGCTATGGTTCGGGCGATCGCATTGCCATGCTATCCAAAAATTGCGCCCATTTTTTCATGGCAGAGCTGGCGATTTGGATGGCAGGTTGCACCACCGTGGCCATTTTCCCGACCGAAAGCGCCGACACCATCCGCTACGTGTTGGAGCATAGCGAAGCCAAATTATTGTTGGTGGGTAAATTGGATACGTGGGATAAGCAGAAACCCGGCGTACCCGAGGGCTTACCCTGCCTCGCCTTTCCGCTCGCCCCGCCTACCGATTATTTGCAATGGGATACGGTGATGCAGAAAACCGCCCCCCTCATCGGTCGTATTGCGCGGGATGGTAAAGATATTGCCATTTTGCTCTACACCTCCGGTTCCACCGGAACGCCCAAAGGGGTGATGCACAGCTTTGAGCGCATCACCGTATCGAGCGAAAAAGTAGCGGTGGAAATGCGGGGCTACTTGGACGGCATTGAAATCAACCGGATGCTGTCTTACCTGCCGCTAGCCCATGTGTTTGAACGGGCGTGGGTGCAGTGTATGTCGATGGTCGATGGTCGAACGCATGTCTTCTTCACCGAATCGTTAGACGCATTCATGAACGATTTGCAACGCGCTCGTCCGACTATTTTTATCTCGGTTCCACGTTTGTGGTTCAAATTCCAGCACGGAGTTTTTGAAAAGCTCTCACCCGTTTTGCTGCATTGTCTTTTGTATGTTCCGGTGGTGGGAAACATCATTCGGCACAAGGTGCTATCCAAACTGGGGTTGGATCAGGTGCGGCTGGCGGGTAGCGGATCTGCGCCCATTTCTGCGCGGTTGCTTGTGTGGTATCGCCGTTTGGGGCTGCGTTTGATTGAGGGTTATGGCATGTCGGAAGATTTTGCGTATTCGCATTACTCGAAGCCGGATCGGTGCGCACCCGGGTATGTGGGCGTTCCGATGCCCGATGTGCAGGTGCGTTTCAGTGAGGAAGGGGAGATTTTGATTCGTTCCCCCGGGCAGTTGGTCGGCTACTACAAACGCCCCGATTTGGATGCCAAAGTGTTTACCGAAGATGGATTTTTCCATACCGGCGATCGCGGTGAACACAGTCCAGACGGGTTGTTGAAAATCACCGGTCGGGTGAAAGAGTTATTCAAAACCGCCAAGGGTGAATATGTCGCCCCCGCACCGATTGAGAACCAGTTGAACGCCCATCCCATGATCGAGATGAGCATGGTTTCGGGGTCGGGTCAGCCTGCGGCGTATGCGCTGGTGGTGTTGGGTGAGTTAATTCGCCCCCAATGCAAAGACAAAGCCTTCCGCCAACAGGTAGAAGCCGAGTTGAACACCCTCTTGGAACAGGTGAACGCGGGTTTAAGCCATTATGAAAAGCTGCAAATGCTGGTGATCATCCCCGAAGTGTGGACGATAGAAAACGGTCATCTCACCCCCACCATGAAAATCAAGCGCAGCAGCATCGAAACCGCCGTAGCAGGACAACTGCGGGGCTGGTACCACAATCCGGCTAAAGTGCAGTGGGCGCATCGAGAACATTGAGGATTAACGCAAGCAATCCAAATACGCCTGCACGGTCGCGCTGTAGCCCAATTCCAGCGCATCGGCAATCAGTGCGTGACCGATGGAGACTTCGGAAACCTGCGGCACGGTTTGGACAAAGGCGGCTAAATTGTCGCGGTTCAGGTCGTGTCCGGCATTCACTTCTAAACCCACATCCAAAGCAGCTTGGGCGGCTTGGGTGAAGCGTTGCAGTTGGGTTGTTTGTTCGGGCGTACCCCATGCAGCGGCATACGGCTCGGTGTAGAGCTCAATGCGATCCGCGCCCACGGCTTTGGCGGCGGGCATGGCGGCGGGGTCGGCATCCATGAACAAACTCACCCGCAGACCCAGCGCGTGCGCTTGGGCGATGACGGGCGCGAGGCGTTCGGCATCCTGCGGAAAGTTCCAACCGTGGTCGCTGGTGAACTGGCCTTCGGAATCCGGCACAAAAGTGACTTGGTGTACGGGCAGTTTTCGCGCGACCAAATCGGCAACACAATCCATCAAATTGTGAAACGGATTGCCTTCCACATTGAATTCCCGATCCGACCAACGCGGGTCTTGCAACAAGGCCGCCAAATCACGCACATCATCGGCGCGGATATGGCGGGCATCGGGGCGCGGGTGAACGGTGATGCCAGCGGCTCCGGCCTCTAGGCACAGGGTGGCGGCACGGGTCACGCTGGGAATACCCAAATGGCGGGTATTGCGCACCAACGCGACTTTATTCAAATTCACCGAAAGGTTTGTGGCTGTCGTTTGTTTCATAAGCTGTGAATATCCATCATCATCTGGCGGGTGCGTAGCGCTTTCACCCCGCAATGGTGGTGCAGCAGGGCGCGAAGCTGGGGTTTGAGTGCTGTATTGAGCGTGGCACACACCGGCAGACTGGCTTGAAATGGGTTGGTATCGCGCAAGGCGGCGTGCAATTGCATCCACTGCGCACCCCGCAAACTGGCGCGGGTTTCGGGTTTTGCCAAACACAAGCCACCTTCGGGAATCAGGCTGTAGGTGGCTTCGGCTTGCAGGGGTTGCTGGGAAAGCGTTTGCCCGTCTAAATGCGGCAAAAAGCCTACTTCACGCAGCAAAAGTAATTCCCAAGTGCGCAAAGCGGCTTGCAGGATCAGGCTTTGGGCGCTGGATTCGCTCGCCAATACCGCTACCGTTTGTGTGTACACATCAAAAAGTGCGGGGTGCGGGTCTTCGCGTGCCAAAAGCGTTAAAACCAATTCGTTTAAATAGTAGCCCGACAGCAGCGAATCCCCCGTCGGCATGATGTGCCGGCCTTGCCATTCGGCGCTTTTGAGGGTGCGGATTTCGGCATCGCCGCCAAAATTCACACGCAGCATTTGCAAGGGCAGCAGCACGGGGCGAAAGCTAGAGCTGGGTTTTTTCGCGCCCTTGGCCACCAGCGCGATACGCCCGTGGTGGCGCGTGAAAACTTCCAGAATCAGGCTGGATTCGCTCCAGTCGTAGCGGTGCAGCACATAGGCGGGTTCATTCGTAACCAAAGCTACGCACCCGTGCTTCGTCATCTGCCCAGCCAGAACGCACTTTCACCCACAGTTCAAGGAATACTTTGGCATCCGCCAATCTTTCCAGCTCCACGCGGGTTTCCATGCCGATGCGTTTGATGCGTTCGCCTTTATCGCCAATCACCATCGCTTTGTGGCTATCGCGCTCGACGATGATGGTGGCGGCAATGCGCAGCAGGCGTTTGTGGTTTTTCTTTTGCGGCGCTTCTTCCTCGAACTTGTCAATCACGACGGTGGAGGTATAGGGCAGTTCATCGCCCGTCAAGCGGAATAATTTTTCCCGCACCAATTCGCTGGCGAGGAATTTTTCGCTGCGATCCGTCAATTCATCCGCTGAATACCACCACGCTTGTTCGGGCAAGAATTTTTCACAAATGCCCAGCAAACGATCAACATCCTTCGGGTTTTTTGCCGACATCGGAATCAATTCCGCAAACGCGTGTTCCTGCTGCATGGTTTGCAGCCACGGCGCTAGCGTTTCGCGGCGATGCACGTTATCAAGCTTATTGGCAACCAGCACGATGGGAATGTGTTTTCCAGCCAAGGCCAGCACGCGGGCATCGGCGGGCGTGAAGCTACCGGCTTCGACCACAAACACAATCAAATCCACATCCGCCACCGCGCCCTGCACGGTTTTGTTGAGCGATTTATTCAGCGCATTGGCGTGCAAGGTTTGAAACCCGGGGGTATCAACCAACACAAATTGGCTGGATTCGCGCGTCAACATACCTGTAATACGGTGGCGTGTAGTCTGCGCTTTCCGTGATGTGATACTGATTTTTTGCCCCACCAGCGCATTCAATAATGTCGATTTACCGACATTGGGTTTGCCCACAATGGCGATCAAACCGCAGCGTTGATTATTGGGATTTTCGCCGCTATCGCTGATGGGTAGTGCATCGGCAGCTATTATTTTTGTAGTATCTTCGGTGGTTTCAATGTCGGTGATAGATGTATTCATTTGTTTTTGGAGGTTGGCAACGTCGCCAACATAGCGGCAGCGGCGGATTGTTCGGCGGAGCGGCGGGATGTTCCCGTGCCGCTTTGGGTGCGTTGAAGTTCGGGGATTTCACATTCCACAATAAAGTTTTGCTGGTGCGCCACCCCCGTAGTGGCAACCACCCGGTATTGGGGAACTTTCATTTTGCGGCTTTGCAGCCATTCTTGCAGGGCGGTTTTGGCATCTTTGTCGATTGCGCCCATTTGGGGGTTGATTTCAACCGCCGCAAAGAGCCGCTGTACCAGTGCTTGGGCGGGCAGATAACCGGCATCGAGGTACACGGCTCCAATAATGGCCTCCAGCGTATCGGCGAGGATGGAGGGGCGGTTGCGTCCACCCGAGCGCACCTCGCCTTCGCCCAGCAAGAGCAAATCCGGCAAGTTCAAACCAAGTGCGAGCTGGTGCAGCGTTGCTTCCCGTACCAAATTGGAGCGGATGCGGGATAAATCCCCCTCCGGTAAATCGCCAAGGCGGGTGTAGAGCAAGTCAGACACCGCTAAATTAAGCACCGAATCACCCAAAAACTCCAGCCGCTCATAATGGTTGGCGGAGTAGCTGCGGTGCGTTAAAGCCTGCGTTAAAAGGGCGGGGCGGGAAAAGAGGTGTTGCAGCCGTTGCTGCAAACTATTTAGCTTATCAATATGCACGTATTTGCTACTGGTTGACCACGCAGTGGATATTTATTTACCACTTTGTCCCGTATATTTCATGGTGAGCCACACGGGGCCGGTGAGGTGAATTTCACGCTGATAGGCAAAGCGAATCACGACTTTTCCATTTTCCTTGGTTATTTCTAAATCCTTGGAGTGAATGGAATTAATATCATCTACCGCAGCATTTTTATCGAAATTATTACGCACTTCGGCAATGGAAGCCGCATCTTCCGCCGCTGCACGATTCACCGCTTTGATCACATTGCGGTATTCCATAAAAGTGGGCAACACTTGCGCCCCGATGATACCCGCGAGCGCCAGCAAAACACCGACCGTGATAAAGCTGATAAGGGTAAAGCCCTTTTGCTTTGCTATTTGTCTTGACATAGAACGCTCCTTTTTTAGTTGTTTCGTTAATCAAAAAAACCAATACGCCGAGGGCTGCTGAAGTTCATCCAAATCATAAAGGCTTTCCCCACGATGTTGGCATCGGGAACAAAACCCCAATAACGGGAATCCAGCGAATTGTCACGGTTATCACCCATCACAAAATAATGCCCTGCGGGTACTTTACAGCTTACGCCTTCTACCGAATACTGGCAACCCTCGCGCCCTGCGAAGGCACTGGCTCCTGAAATAAAGGCAGGGCGGTTGTCGTCATTCAGCAGCCGGTGTTTGTTTTCGCCCAAACTTTCTTGTAGTTGTTTGGAATACGTGATCGCTTGGTCGTCAAAAAAGTCGGGAACGATCTCAGTTTCAATCACTTTACCGTTGATGGTCAGCCGCTTATTCAAGTAAGCCACGGTATCACCGGGTACGCCGATCACCCGTTTAATGTAATCCAATTGCGGCTTGGGGGGGTAGCGAAACACCATCACGTCACCACGCTGCACGGCCTTGCCTTCGATAACCTTGGTATGGATGACCGGTAAACGCAAGCCGTAGGTGAATTTGTTGACCAAAATCATATCCCCGATCAGCAAGGTCGGAAGCATCGAACCCGATGGAATTTTGAACGGCTCCACCACGAACGAGCGCAAGAAGAAGACCGAAATAATGACGGGAAATAAGCCCGCTGTCCAATCCAACCACCACGGTTGTTCCAAAATACGCGCTTTGGTTTCGGGGTCTTCGATTTTTGCCGCCGCCGCACGCCGCAGGGGTAAAAAGTGAAAACGATCCGCCAACCAAAAAATACCCGATGCGATGGTCGCAATAAAAAGGAGAAGGGCAAAATTACCCTCCACCAATCCAAAATACCACGACGCGGCATAGGCCACAAATGCGGCTAAAACTAGCGATGCTAATGCTTGCATGTTTATTTAATCTTTTTAATCTTCGACTTGCAAAATCGCCAAGAATGCTTCTTGTGGTACTTCGACGGAGCCGATTTGTTTCATGCGTTTTTTACCCGCTTTTTGCTTTTCCAGCAGTTTGCGTTTACGCGAAATATCGCCGCCGTAACATTTGGCCAGCACGTTTTTGCGCAGTGCCTTGATGGTTTCACGGGCGATGATGGTGGCTCCAATCGCGCCTTGAATCGCTACATCGTACATTTGGCGGGAAATAATCTCGCGCATTTTTGCCACCACCGCACGGCTGCGGTATTGCGATTGGCTGCGGTGGACGATGATGGAAAGCGCATCCACCTTCTCTGCATTCAGCAAAATATCGACCTTCACCACATCGGAAGCGCGGAATTCTTTGAATTCGTAGTCCATTGAGGCGTAACCACGACTCACGCTTTTGAGCTTATCAAAGAAATCCAGCACGATTTCACCCAGCGGCATCTCATAAGTCAACACCACTTGACGGCCTTTGTACGCCATATTGATTTGCACGCCGCGCTTTTGGTTCGCCAGCGTCATTACCACGCCCACATATTCTTGCGGCATATAGAGGTGAACGGTCACGATAGGTTCGCGGATTTCTAGCGTCTTGCTGGTATCGGGCATTTTGGAGGGGTTTTCCACCATCATGACTTCGCCATCATTTTTCACCACTTGGTACACCACACTGGGGGCGGTGGTGATCAGGTCTTGGTCGAATTCACGCTCCAAACGCTCTTGCACAATTTCCATGTGCAGCAGCCCCAAAAAGCCGCAGCGGAAACCAAAGCCCAACGCCTGCGAAACTTCGGGTTCGTAGTGCAGCGAGGCATCGTTGAGCTTGAGTTTCTCCAAGGCATCGCGCAGGGAATCGTATTCACTGGCCTCGGTTGGGTACAGTCCGGCGAACACCTGCGGCTGAATTTCCTTGAAACCGGGTAGGGCTTCGGTGGCAGTGGCAGAAGCACCACCCGTACCTTGTTTGATAAGCGTAACGGTATCGCCCACTTTAGCCGCTTGCAGCTCTTTAATGCCGGCAATGATGTAGCCTACTTCGCCCGCTTCCAGCGATTCGCGTGGCTGGTTGGCGGGGGTGAATACGCCCAGTTTGTCGGCGTTGTAGGTGGCATCGGTCGCCATCATTTTGATGCGCTCGCCTTTGGCCAAACGGCCATCGACCACGCGCACCAGCATCACCACGCCCACATAGCTATCGAACCAGCTATCAATAATCATGGCGCGTAGCGGGGCATCGGGGTTGCCGCGTGGAGCGGGGATTTTGGCGACAATGCTTTCCAAAATATCGTCAATACCCAAGCCGGTTTTGGCGGAACACACAATGGCGCTGGATGCGTCAATACCAATCACATCTTCGATTTCGCTGCGGGCGTTATCGGGGTCGGCGTTGGGCAGGTCGATTTTGTTCAGAACGGGCAATACCTCGACATTCAAATCGAGTGCCGTATAGCAGTTGGCAACGGTTTGCGCTTCCACGCCTTGACTGGCATCGACCACCAAAAGCGCCCCTTCACACGCCGAGAGCGAACGACTCACTTCGTAAGAAAAGTCCACATGCCCGGGGGTGTCGATGAGGTTCAGGTTGTAGGTTTTACCGTCTTTGGCCTTGTATTGCAGAGCCGCTGTTTGTGCCTTGATGGTAATGCCACGTTCTTTTTCGATGTCCATCGAATCCAGAACCTGCGCCTCCATTTCCCGCGCTTCCAAACCGCCGCAGCGTTGTATGAGTCGGTCAGCCAGAGTAGATTTGCCGTGGTCAATGTGGGCAATGATCGAGAAGTTACGAATGTGATTCATCAAAAATACAAGGGTTTCTAAGAAAGGTTTTGGAAAGGTTTTGAATAAGAAGAAGCGATTATCCACGCACGGGTTTAATGACCACGTATTGAACAATATCGCCACGCCGTACCAGCAGCAGCAGATTCTTGGATTTGTCGTGCCGCGCCAGCACATTTTCGAGGTCTTTGGTCGAGGTGATTTCGGTATTGGCGGCCGTCACAATCACATCCCCTTCTTGCAAACCGGCGCGTGCTGCGGGGCCTTCGACCAGCGAATCAATCCGCACACCCCCGCGAATTTTCATTTCTTTGCGCTGGGCATCCGATAAATCACTCACCCCCATGCCATAGGCTTGGGCGAGACCGGGTTTCGAGGGCTTGGCTTCGTCTTTGCCCTTGGATTTTTGCGCGGTTTTATTTTCATCGGGCATTTCAGCGATGGTGATGCTCAAATCCCGACTCGCGCCACGCCGCCAGACGGTGATGCTCGCCCGACTGCCGGGTTTAGTTCCACCGATAGCGCGGGGTAAATCGCTGGATTTTTCAATCACTTTACCATCGACCTTCAAAATCACGTCACCCGCTTCCAATCCTGCTTTTTCAGCCGGAGAACCCGCTTCGACCATGCGCACCAATGCACCCGTGGTTTTGGGCAGACCCAGCGATTCGGCAACTTCTTTGCTGACGGGGGTGATTTGTACGCCAATGCGTCCGCGTGTGACGTGGCCCGATGCGCGTAACTGTTCGCTGATGCGAATCGCCTCGTCGATTGGAATGGCGAACGAAATCCCCATATAGCCGCCGGAACGCGAATAAATTTGGCTGTTAATACCCACCACCTCGCCACGCATATTCAGCAAGGGGCCGCCGGAATTACCCGGGTTAATCGCCACATCGGTTTGAATCAGTGGCAAATAATCGCCCGTATCACGCTGCTTAGCGCTCACGATACCAGCGGTCACCGAGTTTTCGAGGTTGAACGGCGAACCAATCGCCATCACCCACTCCCCCACGCGCAGGCGGTTGGCATCGCCGATGCGCACGGCGGGCAGATTGCCACCCGCCTCGATTTTGACCACGGCGACATCGGTGCGCTGATCCGTCCCGATGATGCGAGCCTTGAGTTCACGCTTATCGGTCAGGGTGACGATAACCTCATCCGCACCTTGCACCACATGGGCGTTGGTCATGATGAAACCATCAGCCGTCAAAATAAACCCAGAGCCTACGCCACGCTGCTGGGGTTCTTCCTCGGCTTGGGGGCGATTTTGCTTGGGGTTTTGGCGTGGAACGCTGGGGATGGGAATGCCAAAGCGCCGGAAGAAATCCTGCATCTCCTCATCCATCCCCGAACCCGAACCCGAGGATGAGCGTGCATTATTGCTGCGCTCCAGCGTGCGGATATTGACCACCGAAGGCCCGACCTGATCGACCAGCTCGGAAAAATCCGGCAATCCACGCACGATAGCGGGCGGTGG
>CALMCD010000142.1 GCA_937863075.1 uncultured Rhodoferax sp.
TACCTGAACTTTGACAAGATCAGCGACTACACCGACGCAGCCGCTACCGTGTAATTCCTGCTGATTAGTCGATAAGTTAATCGGTAATATAGAAGCCCCGTGGTGCAAACTGCGGGGCTTTTTTCATGGCGAATCCGGCTATAACTCTCGTAGAATAAGTAAAGTTAGCTATCAAAAATGAAGCAGAAAAGATTTATATGCTACTCCCTACCTTTGATAATTTGATGAATCCATTACTCCAAGCATTGCGAATGCTGGGAGGCTCTGGCTCTGTTGAAGAGATTTATTTCAAAACTATTGAAATAGCAGATATTGCGGAGGAGGTACTGGCACAACTGCACAATCCCGGTAAAAGAAGCCAAAATGAAGTTGCTTACCGGCTTGGTTGGGCACGCACCTACCTTCGCAAATATGGGGTGTTAGAAAACTCCAGTCGCGGTGTGTGGTCACTAACCGAAAAGGCAAAAAATCTTGAGTCCATTGATCCTGCGGAGGTTGTTCGTTTTGTCCGAGCAATGGATCGACCTGTATCTTCAAAAAAACAAGCCTCGGATGACGTTGCTCCCGAACTTATAGAAGAAGGATGGAAAGATAAACTTTCCTTTGTTCTCACACAAAAACTTGATCCGGCTGGTTTTGAACGCTTAATTCAACGGGTTTTGCGCGAATCGGGATTCGTTCAAGTAGAAGTAACAGGACGCACAGGAGACGGCGGAATCGACGGCAAAGGCATTGCCCGTATTCATGGCTTTATGAGCTTTCACGTTCTATTTCAATGCAAACGCTACAAAGGCTCGGTCGGAGCCAGCGAGATTCGGGATTTTCGTGGCGCAATGGTAGGGCGTTCCGATAAGGGATTGTTTATTACAACGGGTTCTTTTACCTCTTCTGCCGTCAAAGAAGCCACGCGAGATGGTGCACCACCGATTGATTTGGTTGATGGTGATGAATTAGCAGAAAAATTAAAAGAATTGGCTCTTGGTGTAACAACCGAACAAGTGGAACACGTCAGCGTAGATACCGCATGGTTTGAACGCTTAATACAATAATCCCACTATGGGCCTAATCTTGAGGCGATTAAATTCCGTATGGAACAATCGGGGCTAACGGTGAAAGATTTAGAGCCGATAATTGGTAAAAGCAACCGCGTTGATGAGGTGCTAGGCAGAAAACGCAAACGCACCTTGCCCATGATTCAACGCTTGCATCAAGCCCTTCACATTCCTGCTGAGATATTGATTTTATGAACCGCCTTATCCTTGGTGACAACCTCGAAATTCTGAAAAATTTAGAATCCGAATCCGTCGATTTAATCTATTTAGACCCGCCATTTTTCTCGAATCGCAATTACGAAGTGATTTGGGGCGATAAGGGCGAAGTGCGGAGTTTTGAAGATCGCTGGTCGGGCGGTGTCGATCATTACATTGCGTGGCTGCGGGAACGGGTCGAACAAATGCACCGAATCCTAAAACCCACGGGTTCGATTTTTCTGCATTGCGATTGGCACGCTGATGCTTATATTCGCGTTTTCATTTTGGATAAAATCTTTGGTCAGCAAAATTTTAGAAATGAAATTATTTGGTGTTATAGAGGAGGTGGCTCTCCAAGAAATGACTTTGGAAGAAGGCACGATAATATCTTTAGATATTCTAAAACAGTAAATTATATTTTTAATGCCGATAAAATACGGATACCTTATCAAGCGGAAGGTTTGGGAAGAAAAGATGATGCAATGTGGGGGAAGCATAAAGGAACGGACAAAGTTTATAAACCAAATCCATTAGGTAAAATTCCAGAAGATTGGTGGACAATAAATCCATTAAATTCAAATTCACCTGAACGCATTGGTTACCCTACGCAAAAACCCGAAGCATTATTGGAGCGGATTATTCAATGTGCAAGCAATGAAGGCGACGTAATTCTTGATCCGTTTGTCGGTGGTGGAACTACAGTAGCCGTAGCGGAACGATTAAAACGGCAATGGATTGGAATCGACCAATCGGTGCAAGCCGTTAAAGTTTCTGAAATGCGGTTACAAAAGCAAAAAGATTTATTTTCTGCACCGTTTTCTGTTCACCTGCATAAATACGATTACGATACCCTGCGCTATGCCGATGCGTTTGAATTTGAAACGTGGATTGTTCAACAATACGGCGGCACACCCAACACCAAACAACGCGGCGATTTAGGATTGGATGGAAAAACCAAAGAGGGGATTCCGATTCAAGTCAAACGCTCGGATAATATCGGGCGCAACGTGGTGGATAATTTCAAATCTGCCAGCGAACGCTTCAATAAAACATTATTTAATCAAAATAAAGCCGATAAAAAACCCATTGGCATTATCATTGCGTTTAGCTTTGGCAAAGGCGCAGTACAAGAAATCGGACGCTTGAAAAATGAAGAAGATGTCATTATTCAACTGGTCACGGTAGAAAGCATTATTCCAATTGCGAAAAAACCCAAATTAAATTTGGTGTTTAACGATTTAGGTTTAGATGCAAAAGGATCATCCAAAGGAATACGCAGTATTGAATTTACCGCTACAGGCGAATCCGAAGCCGGAATTGAATTTTATGCGTGGGATTTTTCCTACGATACGAACGATGGATTCAAAGCCGATGTGATGATTGACAAAATCGGTCAACAAAACCATTTATTCAAAGCGGGTACGCACTGCATCGCCGTGAAGGTTGT
This sequence comes from uncultured Rhodoferax sp., assembly GCA_937863075.1. GTDB lineage: Bacteria > Pseudomonadota > Gammaproteobacteria > Burkholderiales > Burkholderiaceae_C > Allorhodoferax. The sequence goes on from CALMCD010000142.1 coordinate 2,698, forward strand.
GGATAACGAAGGGCTGGAAAGTTTAGAAACCATTTCCCTTACCGTCAACGGCGTGGTGAAAGAAAATAAATAAGCCGCTAACGCCCGTAGCATAAGCGTTAGCAGCGATTCCAATCATTGGGATTGGCAGTT
>CALMCD010000143.1 GCA_937863075.1 uncultured Rhodoferax sp.
CTTTTCACACGCGGCCAGTGGTTGATGAATAAATTGAGTTTTTCCGCCTTGCCTTCATCCAAATAGGAATAGGGCAGTGCCATCATTTCTGCAATCATCGGGGCGTGATCGGCTTGGGCGAAGCCGGATTCGGGGTTGAGGTTTTGAATCACCGTCAAACCCGTGGGCGCAGTGCCAACGGTGTTGATTTGCAAATCAGGGCGGTATTTTTTCAGCAGCACCACCAGCCGCCAAATGTCGCCGCTGTGGTTGCTGGAGGCGGGTTCACGGTTGGCGGATTCTTCGTCCAACGGGTAACTGCCACCCACCAAAATCACCGAATCGCGGTTACTGGCTTGTTCTAGTTGGGCAAAATCACGCAGGGCTTGCTCAAATTGGTGAACATCGTGGATAAAAGCCAAATCGACACGGCGATCGCCCAGTTTGGCGATCACGTCGTGCTGCACCCCCCAATCCGCATTCGGTTGAATACCCAGCGTGGATTTAGCGGTTTTCGCCAGATGCAAAAGGCGGTTTGCTTCAGAACCCACTTCAACATACGTGCGGGGCTTGAGATGGGCGATGAGACGTTCCAGCACTTCGCGGTAATCTTCGCCGGGTAAACGCAACTGCGACAGCAGCGTAAACGCGGGAACCGAGGTAGGGTCGAGTGCGCGTGTTTTCTCGCAATACGCCAGTGCTTTGGCGTTATCGCCCATTTTGTAATAGCACTGCGCCAATTCCCAGTGGCATCCGGCGTGGGTAGGATTGCGTTGCAGCAGCAGTTCCAACAGCTCGCAAGCGGATGGATACTGCCCCTCTTTTACGAAAAGTTGAACCGCCTCCAGTGCTTCATTTTCCTGATCGGTTTGGCTTTTGAATAAATCTTTGATGACGCGCAGCAGCATAGTTTTCTCGTATTTTTGGATTTTCCCGTTTAGGTATTGCAGGAGTTTATGCCTGAAATCCCCCATTTTGCCAACGCCGCATCGTCACTGGCGCGGGCATCGACCCATTTTGTACCATTAACGGTCTGTTCTTTTTTCCAAAAGGGGGCTTGGGTTTTGAGGTAATCCATCAAAAATTCACAGGCTTGGAAACTTTCTCCGCGATGCACCGAGGTGACCGCCACCAACACGATCTGTTCGGCGGGTCGCAACACCCCTACGCGGTGAATCACCCGCGCCGCCAAAATGCGAAAACGCTGGTGCGCGGCTTCGATCATGGCGGTAATCGCTTTTTCGGTCATACCGGGATAATGTTCCAGCTCCATCGTTGCGAGCGTGCCATCATCGCGCACCGTGCCGACAAAACTACACACCGCCCCCACGCGCAAATCGCCCGCCCGCAGTGCCTGCAACTCCGTGGAAACATCAAAATCTTCGGTTTGAATGGATACCGACATCGTTATCCCCCCGTAACGGGAGGAAAAAACGCCACTTCCGCCCCGTCTTCTAACACGGTAGTTTCATCGCACATGGTTTGCTGAACCGCCACGCGCACCGCTTTGCCCCGCGCCAACGCCGTGGCGTAAGCACCGCCGCGTGCAATCAGTTCATCCCGTAATTCGGCAACTGTGTGCGCCGAAGTTTCCACCGTTTCCTGACCCCGTTCAAGGGTTTCGCGGATGGATGCAAAGTATTTAATAAAAACTTTAATAGAGATTTTCATAAGATATAAATTGCACCATATCGCCCGCCGCAATGGTAGCACCAGCGGGTTTATCGACCAGCCCGTCGCCCCACACCAAGGAAGTCAGCACACCTGAACTTTGATTTGGAAATAAATCCAAACCACCATTTTCGTTGCGCCGCACGCGTAGGAATTCTTGGCGTTTATCGGGCTTCGTACACGCAAAATCAGCACGCAGGGTTACGGGTCGGATAGCCGCATCGCGCAGACCTTGCAAGCGCAGCAAAAACGGACGCACCAAAATCAAAAAGGTCACAAAGCTCGCCACCGGATTACCGGGTAATCCCATAAAGTGCGTTTTTCCGGCTTCACCAAGGCGACCATACGCAAAAGGCTTACCCGGTTTAATGGCGATTTGCCAAAAATCCAAGCTACCCAACGCTTGCACGGAGGGTTTGATGTGGTCTTCTTCGCCCACCGAAACGCCGCCGCTGGTCAAAATCACGTCATGCGTCGCCGCCGCGTTTTGCAGGGCTTGAATCGTGGCCTCGCGCTGGTCGGGAACGATGCCGAGATCACTCACCTCGCAGCCCATGCGCCGCAACAGGGAACACAGAAAAAAGCGGTTCGAGTTATAAATTGCACCCGCTGGCATATCTTGGGGCGCGATGGTTCCGGGCATGACCAATTCATCTCCCGTCGAAAACAATGCCACGCGCGGGCGACGCACCACATCCACCTCGGCTAAACCCAAACTCGCCACCAGCCCTTGTACAGCGGGCGTAATGCGCTCGCCTTTTAATAGCACTTTCGCGCCGCGCGTCACATCTTCTCCGGCATGGCGAATGTTTTGGTTCGGCTGGGGAAGGGCGTTGATTTGCACGCTGCCATCGTCCAACAGGGTGCATTCTTCCTGCATGACGACCGCATCCGCACCCACTGGAACAGGCGCACCCGTGAAAATCCGCGCCGCCGTTCCCGCTTGCAATGCCGTGCCTACCATGCCCGCCGCAATGCGCTGGGACACAGGCAACGCCGTACCCACCGCTGGCACGTCGGCAAAGCGCACGGCATAACCGTCCATCGCGCTGTTATCGTGCGGCGGAACGTGCAGCGCGGATACTACATCTTGCGCCAACACACGCCCATCGGCTTGCAAAACCGGAATACGTTCCACATCGTCCAGCGTTTTGATGGAAGATAGCAAGCGCTCAAGGGCTTCATTCAGCGTAATCATTTTGCGCACTCGCTGGCAATCAGGGCTTTAATCGCGGCTACATCGGCATCCATGATTTGCACGCGCTTGGGCAGATTTTCGATGCCGTCAAATTTGGCAGGGCGATTGGGTTCGCGCCCCAAGGCTTCCACAATCGTGGCGGCGAATTTGATGGGCAGTGCGGTTTCTAAAACAATCATGGGGACATCGGATTGGCGATGTTCTTGCGCCACTTTTACGCCGTCAGCGGTGTGCGTATCAATCATCACGCCGTGCTGCTCAAAAACTCGGCGAATCGTCTCCAAACGCTGATTGTGCGTGCTTTTACCGCTCACAAATCCATAGCGATTGGCGCAATCGGCAAACACGGGATCGGTGCTTAAATCAAACTTTCCATGCTGGCCCACTTGCGTTCCAAACAAGTCCGCCGTGCGTGTACCATCGCGCCCCAGCAGGTCGAAAATAAAGCGTTCAAAGTTGCTGGCTTTGGAAATATCCATCGACGGGCTAGACGTTTCATGCGTATCCGCACTGCCGCGCACGCGGTAAATTCCGGTGCGGAAAAATTCGTCCAACACATCATTTTCATTGGTGGCGACGACGAGATGTTCAATCGGCAATCCCATTTGACGTGCGACGTGTCCCGCACACACATTACCAAAATTACCGCTCGGTACGGTAAAACTGACTTTTTGCGAATTATCGGCACAATTATTAGTAGCCTGAATATATCCCGCAAAATAATAAACCACCTGCGCCAATAACCGCGCCCAGTTAATCGAATTGACCGTTCCGATTTTGTATTGGCGTTTAAATTCTAAATCGTTCGATACGGCTTTCACCATATCTTGACAATCGTCAAACACGCCTTTGACCGCGATATTGTGGATATTATCATCCATCAAACTAAACATTTGCGCTTGCTGAAACGCGCTCATACGACCATACGGGCTGGTCATAAATACGCGCACGCCTTTTTTACCACGCATCGCATATTCTGCCGCACTGCCCGTATCACCACTGGTTGCGCCGAGGATGTTCAATTCTTCGCCGCGCCGTGCCAATTCGTATTCAAATAAATTGCCGAGCAACTGCATCGCCATATCTTTGAACGCGAGCGTAGGGCCATTGGATAAAGCTTCCAGATAAAAATTATTTTCTAATTTTTTCAACGGCACAATTTCGCGCGTACCGAAAACTTCTTCGGTATAGGTTTTGGCACAAATCGCTTTCAAATCCGCAGCGGGAATATCATCAATATACAGCGATAAAATTTCAAACGCCAAAGCCGCATAACCTTGTTCGTTATAAATGATGCGCCATTGGCTTAATGTGGCATCGCTAACGTGCGGATAACTTTCCGGCAAATACAAACCACCATCGGGCGCAAGCCCTTCGAGCAGGATTTCACAAAATTGACGGGGGGTATTGGTGGCGGGCGTGCCGCGTGTGGATAGGTATTTCATAGGATAAAAAACTAACGGGTTACTTTCTTCTTTGGGGCATCTGTAATTAAAACTGCAAATTTTTTTGCAATCAACTTTTTGCGTTCTTCAATAAAATCTTCAAATCTCTCCACTTTCCACAGTTCTTTATCTTTGGGTATGAGATGTAAATTAAGGTATTCATCTTTTTGCTTCTCAAACCAATCCAGTGGCGATTGATCCCATTTTCCATTAGGCCCATTTTCAGCTTGGGTAAGCAACATACAATTGGCTAACTGGTCAATTTCAGCATCGTGGTATTTCATAACCATACGATTAGTGGCTGGATTCTTAACTTTGATACCTTTTAGAAGGCTTTTTGGAAAAATATGATCCACTTCCAATGAATTACCATGATAAATTGGCGTGTAATTACTTCCCTTATACCATAAATTAAATATGAGATAGATATACTTTGAACCATATCCCATTTGAAAGAAGGTATCTCTATGTATTTCAACGCTGCGATTCTTTTGGCGAATTACATCGTACCCTGCTGCTGAATCAAAACCCTGAATTTCTCTGAACCGTTTAGTCAAAGCATCAATCACGCTATCAGATGAACCACCAAATGAACCCGCTAGCAGTGTTGTTATCAAAAACTGATGCTTATCTTTAGCAGCTTCCCATTTACTTCTAAAATGATGCCTCACATAAATAAAAGGAATCAATGCCAAGTAAGACGATAGTGCCTTATCATTTTGAATAGCCGTTTTGGTGCGAACATAATCCACTACTGCTTTAATCGAATCGCTTAACTCACTCCAATTATTCTCAATACTTTCTCGTACACCTTGTTTGCGGAATTTTGACACCTCGTATTGTGCCCCTTGATTCAATAATACCAAGCAGGTTTTTAGAATAAAATCTCGGTCAAACTTAAATCCCGGTCTATTCAATTGCTCCAACAAAATTTCCATGCGCTTTTCCGCATCATCCCAGCTAGAACTTAAAAGAGAAAATAGCAAATCAGACTTTTCTAACTTAGTCCCACCGGAATTGGAACGAATAAATATCTCTACAATATCACTTTCGTTATAGAGCAATGGATTATCAATGCTATCCAGTTCTTGATATGTAACAACCAAGTCCTTTGTAAATACACGTAAAATTAAATCCAGATTACTATCAATCCTAACACTATCTTCTTCACTAAAAGTTAAATCCGTTTTTTTGTTTATTTTCTTTCTTGTACCGTGCTTGGTTGTATTTCTATCAATCAAATCTTTGAATTTAACCAATGGAAATTTAGCATCGTCTTTTTCCTCAAAAGAAAAACGGTATTTCATTTCATCCGGCGTGGTGGGGTTACCGCTGAGAATATCGAAATACAGCTCTTTTCCTGCAAAACTACCCATCAATCCGATAAAGAGGCTTTGTAAGCGTTGCTGACCATCTAAAACCAAGCATTTTTTATTAGTATCTTCTGGAACGTAAAATGAACTTAATTTCAGTGAAGCATCCCAATTATCAATAAACTTTCTTCGTTTAATATCGCTATTGGTTTTCCAAATCAAGAGCGTACCCATTGGATACTCCCTCAAAATGGAATCGAATAAACGACAAATCTGCTCCTCTTTCCAGACAAAGGAGCGTTGTATATTGGGTAGCCAGAATCCACCGTCCTCGCTAGGGTTATTCAAATAATCAAGAATTTTACGAATGGATTCTTCTTTATTTTGCATTATCGCTGCTACCCTGTATGTATCAATAAATCAAGCCAACTCTTCCTTGCGCACCCGCACAATCGGCGCTAGCACCGTGGGCAAGGCTTGCATGAGGGCGAGGGCGGTGTTCATTTGGGCTTCCACACAATCGTGGGTCAAAATGATGACATCGGTTTGGGTTGCGCCTTCGCCGCCTACTTCGTCGGCTTCGCGCTGCAACACGGCATCAATGCTGATTCCGGCTTCTGCCAAAATGCCCGTTACCTTCGCTAGCACGCCTGCCTGATCCGCCACGCGCAGGCGCAGGTAGTAGCTGGTTACGACTTCGCTCATGGGCAGAATCGGGAAATCGCTCATCGCGCTGGGTTGGAACGCCAAGTGTGGCACGCGGTTTTGCGGGTCAGCGGTGTGAAGGCGGGTGATGTCCACCAAATCGGCCACCACCGCGCTGGCAGTCGGCTCCGAACCCGCACCCTTGCCGTAGTACAGCGTTGTGCCGACCGCATCGCCATGCACTACTACTGCATTCATAGCACCTTCCACATTGGCAATAAGGCGTTTGGCGGGGACGAGGCTAGGATGCACGCGCAATTCCACGCCCGATTCGGTGCGCTTGGTAATGCCCAAGAGCTTGATGCGGTAACCCAGTTGCTCGGCGTATTTGATGTCCACTGCCGACAATTTGGTGATGCCTTCCACGTAGGCTTTGTCGAATTGCACGGGGATACCGAAGGCAATCGCGCTCATCAGCGTGGCTTTGTGGGCAGCGTCCACGCCTTCGATGTCGAAAGTCGGATCGGCTTCGGCGTAACCCAAGCGCTGCGCTTCTTTCAGCACCACGCTGAAATCCAAACCTTTATCGCGCATTTCCGAGAGGATGAAATTGGTCGTGCCGTTGATGATGCCAGCAATCCATTGAATACGGTTGGCGGTTAAGCCTTCACGCAACGCCTTGATGATGGGGATTCCCCCCGCTACCGCCGCTTCAAACGCTACCATCACACCTTTTTCCGATGCAGCGGCAAAAATCTCAGTACCATGCACCGCCAGCAGTGCTTTATTCGCGGTGACAACGTGCTTACCCGCTGCAATCGCTTCCATCACCAAGGCTTTGGCGATGCCGTAGCCGCCGATGAGTTCAATCACGATGTCGATTTCAGGGTTCGCAATAATGGCGCGGGCATCGTTCACCACGGTGATGCCATCGCCCACGATGGATTGGGCGCGTGCTACGTCCAAATCCGCCACCATCGTGATCTCAATACCACGCCCCGCACGGCGCTTGATTTCCTCTTGGTTGCGCTTTAACACGTTAAAAGTACCAGCGCCTAC
>CALMCD010000144.1 GCA_937863075.1 uncultured Rhodoferax sp.
TGCCTCTGTCGCTCCCATTCTTGCTTCTGGCGCTTCATCTCGCGCTGCACCAAATCTTCCAACCCCACACCCAGTAACCCCGCCCGCAATTTCATCACCGCCGATTCTTTACCGTCTTTTCCATCACGGGCATCGGCAGCAAGCGGTTCTTTCTCATTTTCGGCGCGTAAAAAAGGGGGGAAGCATTCGGGGTCTTTGCCGTTTTTAGAATTGGGTTCGCCATTCAAAATAATCGGCAAAATATACTTTTCTCGCCCCAACGATGAAAAGTATTCAATCTCTTTATTCACCCATTCGGATTGGGCAGAAGCCTGTGAGCAAATCACCACCAGATAGCGCGAAGTATCCAAAGCATCAGTAATGGCTTGCTTGAGATTCGCTCCAGCCGCTAATTCTTCCCTATCCCGAAAAATAGGATACAGTTTTTCGGGAATCGTGTAGCAACCATCTTTAGCGGTTTTACCGACCAAAGAAGAAGGCGTTTTGTAGGTTTCTAGCTCGTTATGCAGCCAGCCACAAAATTCTTCATCGCGGTGGCTGTAGCTGATGAAAGCCCAGTATTTGAAATCCCCCTCCCGCACGGATGGGTTTACGTTGGATGCAGGTAGATTGGTGGTCATATTGGGGGAAATTCAATTAGCTCATTGGCTCACTTGTACCGGAGTTTCTTTTTCAGCATTGGTGGCGGGTTTCGCATCCGTTTTATGCTCGACCTTCGCTTGCGCCGACTTTGCCCACACCGCGTTTTCTTTGGAAATCAATCCTTCAATCCGCTGCACCAACAAAGCAAAAGCATTGCTCCCGTTATAAGGCTCAACACCCGTTAAAAACATAAAGCGTTCATGGCGCAGTTGTTCGGCCGTGGTACGGTATTGCACCCAGTTTTCTTGAAACTTGAACAAAGAACCCACCGCCGTAGCCACCGCAATCGCCATACCCAAAATGCCGACAGTTTGCAAGATGGATTGTTGAAAGAACGGGGTTTCAGGGAACAATCCACCCAATCCTGATACAAAGGGAATCAAGGCAGCGGCAACAATCTGCACCAGTTGCGTCCATCGAAACCGTTTTTGAT
>CALMCD010000145.1 GCA_937863075.1 uncultured Rhodoferax sp.
GCGTTTTTGCTTTGCGAAACAAGATGATACGCTGTACCGTGCGCTGGAGCGGTTACAGTGTTTGTGAATTAAATCATCGCTATTTGGTAGTGGTTCCTTTTAAACCACTACCCTATTTTTACACTTTCACACAATCCGCATAATACCGCTTGACACCATCCGCCCCACGCTCTTCCACCAAGCCGTGAATATCGGTTTCAAAGCCCGGGCATTTGGTATTAAATTCGCGGGCAAACTTCAAATAGTCCACAATTTTGCGGTTAAAAACTTCCCCCGGAATCAGCAGCGGAATACCGGGTGGGTAGGGTGTTACCAGCCCCACCGTAATCCGCCCTTCGAGGTGGTCGATTTCGACGCGCTCGGTTTTACGCAAGGCGATATGGGCATAGGCATCACTCGGCTTCATGGCGGGCGTGAGGTCGCTTAAATACATATCGGTGGTCAGCCGTGCGATGTCGTATTGGGCATACATGGTGTGAACGTGTTGGCACAAATCCGCCAATCCCATTTTTTCGTACACCGGATATTTTTTGCAGAACTCGGGCAGGATGCGCCACATGGGTTGGTTTTTGGCGTAATCGTCTTTGAATTGCTGCAAAGCCGTCAACATACTGTTCCAACGCCCCTTGGTAATCCCAATGGTGAACATAATGAAGAAACTGTATAAACCCGTTTTTTCCACTACCACACCATGCTCGGTGAGGAATTTAGTCACGATGCTGGCGGGAATTCCTTTTTTGGAAAACTTGCCGTTCAAATCCAACCCGGGGGTAACGATGGTGGATTTGATAGGGTCTAGCATATTGAATGCCTGAGCCATCTTGCCAAAACCGTGCCAGTTCGCCTTGGCATTGTTGCGGGCTTCGCCTTTGAGAACCCAATCATTCGATTCGCCGATGCCTTCTTCCGCCAACTTATCCGGCCCCCATACCTTGAACCACCAGTCATCGCCATATTCTTCATCCACTTTGCGCATAGCACGGCGAAAATCCAAGGCCTCAATGATGCTTTCTTCCACCAAAGCCGTTCCACCCGGAGGCTCCATCATGGCCGCAGCCACATCGCAACTGGCGATGATGCTGTATTGTGGGCTGGTGCTGGTGTGCATCAAATACGCTTCGTTGAACAAGTGTTTATCCAGCTTCACGGTTTGCGAATCTTGCACCAACACATGGCTGGCTTGGCTAATACCTGCCAACAGTTTGTGAATGGATTGCGTGGAATACACCACCGCTTCTTTCGGACGCTGGCGATTTTTTCCCATCGCGTGGTACGTGCCGTAAAACGGATGGAACGCAGCGTGGGGCAACCATGCCTCGTCAAAATGGATGTTTTCTACATACCCATCCAGCAAGTTTTTCACGGTTTGGGTGTTGTACAACACACCGTCATACGTGCTTTGCGTGAGGGTGAGAATGCGCGGCTTCACCGTATCCGCATCAACGCCTTGGAGCAAAGGATTCGCGCGGATTTTTTCGCGGATAGCTGCGGGTTCAAATTCGCTTTTAGGAATCGGGCCGATGATGCCAAAATGGTTGCGCGTAGGCTTCAAAAATACCGGAATCGCCCCCGTCATGATGATGGCGTGCAGATTCGATTTGTGGCAATTCCGATCCACCACCACCACATCCCCGGGCGCTACGGTATGGTGCCATACCATCTTGTTGCTGGTGCTGGTTCCATTGGTCACGAAGAAACAATGATCGGCATTGAAAATACGGGCGGCGTTGCGTTCACTTTCGCCAATCGCGCCATTGTGATCGAGGAGCTGACCCAGTTCTTCCACCGCATTGCACACATCGGCACGCAGCATGTTTTCGCCGTAGAACTGGTGGTACATCTGCCCTACGGGGCTTTTCAAGAATGCTACGCCACCCGAATGTCCCGGGCAATGCCATGAATACGAACCATCTTCCGCGTAATCCAACAAGGCTTTGAAGAAGGGGGGTTGCACGCCCTCCAAATAGCCTTTGGCTTCGCGGATGATGTGGCGGGCTACAAACTCAGGCGTATCCTCAAACATGTGGATGAAGCCATGCAGCTCGCGCAGAATGTCATTGGGGATATGGCGCGAAGTTTTGGTTTCACCGTACACATAAATCGGCACATCCAGATTTTTACGGCGAACTTCCTCGATGAAATGGCGTAAATTCAAAACGGCGGGGTCGAGGTCGGGGCCGGGTGTGAATTCTTCATCATCAATCGACAAAATGAAGGCACTGGCGCGACTTTGTTGCTGTGCAAACTGGCTTAAATCGCCATAACTGGTAACGCCCAGCACCTCGAATCCTTCTGATTCAATAGCGTGTGCTAATGCACGAATTCCTAATCCCGAGGTGTTCTCTGAGCGGAAGTCTTCGTCAATGATGACAATGGGAAAGCGAAATTTCATGAATAATCCCCGTCGAAGTGCTAAAAATACGCAAAACTGCAAAAAGTTAAAAAAACAGGCGCGAAGTGTATAGCGTGTATAGTGCCTGCGGTATGTGTCGTTTTAGTTGTGTCGATTGTTGCAGGGAGGTAACTTATGAGCAGCGCAACGTTATGGTGGGTTATGTTTGGTGTCACTGTCGGACTGGAATTGGTGACAGGCACCTTTGTGCTGTTGATGTTGGCATCGGGAATGGCGGTTGCTGCGTTACTGGCCCAAGCGGGCGTGAGTTTTTCCATGCAGATGCTGGCCGCCGCAGTGGTAGATGGCATCGCAGTGTTGGGTTGGTACGTTATCCGCAGGTCACGCCCCCAGCCCCCTACGGCACAAGCGAATCGGGATGTCAATATGGATATTGGGGAAATCGTACAGGTGGACAATTGGCAAGCCAATAAAACCACGATGGTGAAATACCGGGGTTCCCAATGGACAACCGTTAGCGTCCCCGGAGAGGCATTGCAAACGGGTGAGCATCGCATTGTCGAAATCGTCGGGAATCGACTCATCGTGCAAAAAATTTAGAGAACCACCAGAGAAACATCCACCACCATTAGGAGAAAAATACCATGATTTTTGGCTTTATTTTGCTCATGATTGCTATCATTTTCACTGCACAATCGGTCAAAATTGTGCCGCAGCAACATGCGTGGGTGATTGAACGATTGGGTAAATACACCCGAACACTCACCCCCGGCCTCAGCATTTTGATGCCGTTCATGGAGCGCGTCGCCTATCGCCACGAACTCAAAGAAGTGCCGATGGACATCCCCCCCCAAGTGTGTATTACCCGCGACAACACCCAGCTCACGGTAGACGGCATTTTGTATTACCAAATTACCGATGCCATGCGTGCCAGCTACGGCTCTAGTAATTACAAGTTGGCAATTACCCAACTGGCACAAACTACCTTGCGTTCGGTGATTGGTAAATTGGAGCTGGACAAAACTTTTGAGGAGCGGGACATCATTAACTCCCAAGTGGTGCAGGCGGTGGATGAGGCAGCCGCCAACTGGGGGGTGAAAGTTTTGCGCTATGAAATCAAAGATTTAACCCCACCCGATGCCATCGTTCACGCCATGCAGCAGCAGATTACCGCCGAGCGGGAAAAGCGGGCGTTGATTGCGGCTTCCGAAGGCCGTCGGCAGGAGCAAATCAACATTGCAACGGGTGAACGGGAAGCTGCTATTGCGCGTTCAGAAGGTGAAAAACAAGCCTCTATCAACAATGCGCAGGGTCAAGCTGCTGCTATTTTGGCGGTGGCACAAGCCAATGCCGAAGCCATTGAACGCCTTGCATCCGCCATCAACCAGCCCGGTGGACATGCCGCCGTCCAAATGAAGGTGGCAGAAAAAGCGGTGAATGCCTATTCCAGCGTCGCCGATAAAGCCACGACAACGCTCATCGTTCCCAGCAACATGAACGAGGTATCGGCTCTCATCGGTTCGGCGATGAAGATGGTGCAGGCAAATACAGTGCACCCGTCTGGCCACAACCCGTAACGGCAAGCGTGAAGGCTGCAACACACACCACCCATGCAGCCCTCCATGTTCCTTTGGATATTTTTTTGGATATTTTCATGAATGATGCCCAATATAACAACGAAGCAGAAAAATTATTACGCGCCATAGAAGCCTGCTGCGATCAGATTAACGATGAATCGGATGCCGACATCGACAACCAGCGCGTGGGCGGTATGGTAACGCTGACTTTTCCCAATCGCAGCCAAATCGTTATCAACCAACAAAAGCCACTGCATGAAATATGGATGGCAACCAAGCTAGGGGGCTACCACTACCGCTGGGTAGAGGGGCAATGGTTGGACACACGCGAACAAAGCGAAAAGCGGGAGTTTTTTCAGAACCTCTCCCACCATGCCACGCTCCAAGCCCAACAGACTTTGCAGTTTTCAATGCCGGAATAAGTCGAGGATTTTCTTCTTTTCCTCAGGCGATTGCGGGGGTGGCTCGCTGATTCCGACAAACTCCTCAAAGAACCATTCGTTATTGACACGGGTCATACGGGCTGGTGCAGCGGGTTCCGCCACTGGAATATCCTTGAGCGCATGGGTCATGTAGCTAATCCAGACCGGAAGACTCAATCCGCCCCCTGTTTCTTTATCTCCCAATTTACGCGGCGTGTCGTACCCAATCCACGTTACAGCGGTTAGCGTGGGGTGATACCCTGCAAACCATGCGTCCATTGAATCATTGGTTGTACCGGTTTTCCCATAGATATCGGGGCGTTTCAGGGTGGCTTGGGCGCGGGCGGCTGTACCCGAACGGGTCACTTCTTGCAGCAAGCTGGTCATTAAAAAGGCATTGCGTGCATCAATCACCCGCAGTGATTCATCCAATACGGGAGGGTGCGCATCCACCAAAACCTTGCCACGTTGCTCACTCACTTTGGTCACCAGCCACGGGTTCACGCGATACCCGCCATTGGCAAATACCGCATAAGCCACTGCCATTTGCATGGGCGTTACCGAACCTGCTCCCAAAGCCATTGTGAGGTAAGGCGGATGCTTCTCGGCATCAAACCCAAAACGGCTGACCCAAGCCTGCGCATATTTGGTTCCCACGGCATTGAGAATTTGGATAGAAATCATGTTTTTCGATTTCGCCAACCCACGCCGTAAAGTCATTGCCCCTTCAAAAGAACCATCGTAATTTTTGGGTTCCCACGGCTGTCCACCCGTCACCGTTGCATCGAAGAATAAAGGCGCGTCGTCAATGATAGTGACGGGGGTAAACCCTTTTTCGAGTGCTGCGGAATAGATAAAGGGTTTGAAACTCGAACCGGGTTGCCGCCATGCCTGCGTGACGTGGTTAAATTTATTTTTTGCAAAATCGAACCCCCCCACCAAGGCTTTGACCGCACCATCACGCGGGTCGATCGCCACAAACGCCCCTTCGACTTCCGGTAATTGGGTGATTTCCCATGCCCCCTTGGGGGTTTGAACCACCCGAATAATGGCACCACGGCGCAACCGGATATTCGGGGGTGCTTTTTCTGAGAGTCCTGATGCGGCTGGTTTTAATCCCTCTCCCGTGATTTCTATCGCCAGCCCTCCAGAACGCATCGCCTTCACTTTTTTAGACGATGCCTCCAGCACGACGGCAGACCTCACATCACCGTTATCTACCACCTCGTCTAATACATCATCCACCACATCTTGCGCTTCTTGGTTGGAGGGGGGGAGTGCAATGAATTTTTCCGGCCCCCGATACACTTGGCGACGCTCAAAATCCATAATGCCCTTGCGTAACGCATCGTAAGCTGTGTTTTGATCTTGGATTTTGATGGTGGTAAATACATCCAAGCCGCGCGTATAGGTTTCTTCCCCGTATTGTGCAAACATCAACTGGCGCACCATCTCCGTCACATACTCGGCATGAACCGCAGGGCGTGCATTGGTATTGACTTTAATCACCAATTCTTGCTTTTTCGCTAACTCTGCCTCTGCTGCATCAATAAAGCCGTTCTCCAACATGCGGTCGATGATGTAGAGTTGCCGCGTCTTTGCCCGTTGTGGATTGATTACGGGGTTGTAGGTAGAAGGTGCTTTGGGTAATCCAGCCAACATCGCTGCTTCTGCCACGGTAATTTCCTGCAACGGCTTCCCGAAATACACTTCAGACGCGGCGGCAAACCCATAAGCACGGTTACCCAAAAAAATCTGGTTCATGTAGATTTGCAAAATTTGATCTTTACTCAAGGTGTGTTCCAGTTTGAGCGTTAAGAGCATTTCGTAAATTTTGCGAGAAAATGTTTTCTCAGAAGAAAGGTACACATTGCGTGCCACCTGCATGGTGATGGTCGAAGCACCCTGACTTTTGGAATGTCCGATATTCGCCCAACCCGCCCGCAAAACGCCCCAGTAGTCGATGCCACCGTGCTGATAAAACCGGGCATCTTCAATCGCCAATACGGCGTTGGTCATGACTTTCGGGATCTCGGCAATAGGGGTAAATTTACGCCGTTCTTCACCAAACTCCGCCAATAAATGTCCCTCTGCGGAGAATACACGCAGTGGGAGCTTGGGACGGTAATCCAGTAGTTCGGAAATATCAGGCAAGTTCGGAAATATGGCAACCAACCCAAGCCCCAGCGTTAAAACAATGGTGAAGAAGATTGCTGTCAGTATCGTGATGCCCTTGAGCAGCACCTGCACCAGTTGGAACAGACCGTTACTTTCTCTATGATTCGATTGCCCGTTGTGTGAAGGATTGGTATGGGGTGGCATGGTACAGTGTGAGTATGTCAAACTATCGACTTAGCATCGATTGCGCGAATCCATTCGGTATTTATTGTTACGTTTCAGGGGAAGATTTTGATCTCATTGGGGTCTCTTTTTAGTAATAAACCTGCTCCTATGATGGGGCTGGATGTTAGTTCGTCCAGTGCCAAACTCGTCGAACTGGATCAGGACAAAGCCGGCAACCTCGTCTTGCTGCACTGTGCCATTGAACAATTGGAAAATGGATGGATTGTGGACGGGAATATCGAGAAATTCGATGAAGTGGCAGAAGCCTTGAAACGGCTTGTTAAAAAAAGTGGAGCCAAAACCAAAAATGTAGCGATGGCACTGCCGCCTTCTGCCGTTATCACCAAGAAAATCGTACTTCCGGGGGGGATGTCGGAGCAGGAATTAGAGCAGCAAGTCGAAAATGAAGCCAATCAATACATCCCCTTCCCGCTGGATGAGGTGAGTTTGGACTTCTGTGTGGTAGGAACCAGTGCCAACTCCGAAGAAGACATTGAAATCATGATTGCCGCCGCACGAAAAGAAAAAGTCCAAGATATTCAGGGCTTGGCTGAGGCAGTGGGCTTAAATCCCGTCGTGGTTGATGTGGAATCGTATGCGTCAAGACTGGCTGCGGGACGGCTCATTCAAAACTTTCCGAATAAAGGCGAGGGGCAAATTGTGGCGCTGTTTGAAATCGGAGCCCTCACCACCAGTATGCAGGTTTTACGCAACGATGAAGTGTTGTACGACCGCGATCAATCCTTTGGTGGCGCTCAATTAACGCAACAAATTGTGCGGCAGTATGGTTTCTCTCAAGAAGAAGCCGAAACCAAAAAGCGCAATGGCGATTTGCCCGAAGACTACGAATCCGTTGTTTTGACCCCTTTTATTGAAACAATTGTGCATGAACTGGGGCGGGCATTGCAGTTTTTCTTTACCAGCACCCCCCACAACAAAGTGGATCACATCATGCTGGCTGGTGGTTCCGCCTCCCTGCCGGGGTTACCGGAAGCGGTGACAAAGCACACCACATTTCCTTGCATATTATTGGATCCATTCAAAGGAATGGTAATTGACCAAAGCCTGCAAACCAAGAAGATGGCGCGTGAAATGCCCTCTTACCTGACCTCTTGCGGCTTGGCGTTGCGGAGGTTTACGCAATGATTTTGATCAACCTACTTCCCCACCGCGAAATCGCACGAAAGCGTAGGCGGGATGTCTTCAATGTCAGCCTAGGCTTGGCCGCGTTGGTAGGCGTGCTGATTGGGATGAGCGTTTATCTGCTCTACCAAGCCGCTATCAGCACGCAAGAATCCAAGAACCGTGTTCTGACTACTGAAATCAGCAAATTAGAGGCAGACATCAAGAAAATTGAGGGACTGGAAACCGAAATTACCGCTCTACGCGCACGGCAGCAGGCGGTAGAAGATTTGCAATCCGACCGTAACTCGCCCGTGCATCTGCTGACCGAAATCGTCAATCAGATGCCGGATGGTGTTTACATCAACAAAATGGTTCAAGTGGGGCAAGTCATTACATTCAATGGCATTGCACAATCCAATGAACGGGTTTCGGAACTTTTGCGTAACGTCACCTCCAATACCCCTTGGTTTTCCAAACCCGAATTGGTCGAAATTACCTCCGGTACGGTTCCCCTCTCCCCCAAAGATCAACGGCGTGTTTTTAACTTTGTCATGAAGGTGGGGTTGGTTCGTTCCAGTGAATTAGAGAAAAATGCCACGAAAGCGGATGGATTTCCCGCCACTCCAGCCAGCGGTGCAAGCTCTGCGGGGCAAAATACCGATTCTAAAAAATAGCAGGATCACGCATGGCATCACTTCAATCCATTCGCTCTTTCGATTTTGCACAGTTTCAGGAAAAACTGGTTGCACAGTTCCAAGACCTAGACCCGAAAGACCCTTCATCGTGGCCTCCGGCTCCACGTTATGGTTTATTTCTTCTGACGACCATTGGCATGGTGGTCATGCTATGGTTTGTTTGGCTGAGTGGTTACGATGACACATTGAAGCTCAAAGTAGAAGAAGAAGAAAAATTCAAAAAGAGCTACACGGAGAAACTCACCAAGGCCGTCAACTTGGAAACCTTGATCAAACAGCGCGAACAAGTGCAACAGTATGTAACGCAACTGGAAAAACAATTACCCAGTAAAGCGGAAATGGATGCACTATTATCCGACATTAACCAAGCTGGTGTTGGTAATAATTTACAGTTTGATTTATTTCGCCCCGGTCAAGGTGTTACTAAAGATTATTATGCAGAACTTCCGATTTCCATCAAAATCAATGGTAAATACCATGATATTGGTACATTCGCATCGGAAATTGCCAAGCTCTCGCGTATTGTGACCTTAAATAATATGACCATCTCCCCATCCAACCGACCGGATGGAAGTTTGATTTTTGAATCGACGGCAAAAACATTTCGCTATTTAGACAAAGATGAAATTGCATCTGCCAGTAAAAATGCGCCTCCCAAACCCGGATCACCTCCAGCGACTCCAGCACCCAAGGGAGAGAAATAATGAAACGGCAGGCTTGGCTTTTTGCTGGATGTGCTACGTTGGTGATCATGGGTTGCACCACAACCAGTGAAGACGAAATTAAAAAATGGATGACGGATCAGCGCAGCAACATAAAACCGAAGGTAACACCTATTCCCCCGCCCAAACAATTCAAACCCGAAACTTACGGGAATGCCGATAAGCCAGACCCTTTCAGCAGCCAGAAGCTAACCCAAGCGTTGCGCAACGAGGTAGCACAAACCAATGCCCAAAATAACAGTGCCTTGGTGGAGCCGGAATTGGCACGGCGTAAAGAACCACTAGAGGCCGTGCCACTGGATACGATGACCTTGCTGGGTAACATCACGCAAGCAGGTAGGCTCGTGGCACTGATAAAGGTGGATAGCTTGTTGTACCAAATCAAATTGGGGGCTTATCTGGGGCAAAATTACGGTAAGGTCATCAAAATAACCGAAACCGAGGTAACCCTGCGCGAAATTGTGCAGGATGCCGCTGGCACATGGGTAGAACGGATGCAGACGCTGACTCTGCAAGAGAGGGGTAAATGATTACGCATAACAATCAATTCGGTTTGCACATGTGGAAAGCCATTGTTTTCATCATGGCATTGCTCATGGGATGGGGACTGAATCTCGCACATGCGCAGACCAGTCCGGTTCCGGTAGCCATTGAAGCCGTGAACGCATCGGCACGGGGTGGAACCGAAGTCATTCGTATTGATTTCTCACGGGAAATTAATGCGTTGCCGACAGGTTTTGTCACCCAAGCTCCTGCACGTATTTCGTTGGACTTCATGGGTGTGAGCAGTGCGATTGGACGTTCCAACCTCGCATTCAATGAAGCGAATTTGCGCTCTGTCAATGTGGTGCAAGCAGGAAACCGGACGCGGGTGGTGTTAAACCTCAAACAAGTTGCCAGCTACACCGCTGAAATTGAAGGTAAATCTTTATTGGTTACGCTGCAATCGGCTGCTGCCACGGTACGCGCTCCGGCAGCCAACAACTCCCTCACGTCTTTTACGGATAACCGAAGTCGTGATTCGGCTCCCTTGCGGGATATTGATTTTCGCCGTTCAACCGATGGGGCAGGGCGTGTCGTCATCACACTGCCCCATGATCGGGTAGGCGTGGATGTCCGTCAGCAAGGCAAAGGATTGACCGTTGAGTTTTTGAAAACCACATTGCCCGAAGGTTTGCGTCGCCGTTTGGATGTAGCGGATTTTGGTACACCCGTTAAAGTAGTGACTTCAACACAGGCAGGTGATCGGGTACGGATGGTGATTGAACCCACTGGATTATGGGAACACAGTGCTTACCAGAGCGATGATAAATTCGTGATTGAAGTCAAACAAATCAAAACCGACCCCAAGAAACTCACGCAAGGTGTGGGCTACAACGGGCAGAAACTCTCGCTTAATTTCCAAAACATCGAAGTTCGTTCTTTACTCCAAGTATTTGCCGATTTTTCTAACTTGAATATCGTCACATCGGATACGGTGACGGGTTCGGTCACCTTGCGCTTGCAAGATGTACCTTGGGATCAGGCCTTGGATATTATTTTAAGGTCCAAGAACTTAGATAAGCGCAAAAATGGTAATGTGCTGTGGATTGCGCCCACTGAAGAAATCATCACCAAAGAAAAATTGGATATGGAAGCGGCTTCTACCGTACAAACGCTGGAGCCTGTTAAAACCCAATTCTTCCAAATTAACTACGCTAAAGCCGAAGAAATTGCGCTTCAACTCACCACAAACAATGCCAGTGTAGTCACAGGCCCCGGAACGGGGGGTGCGGCGAGTTCTGCTTCTGCGCGTCTACTTAGTCCTCGGGGTAGCGTCATTGCCATGAAACGCACCAATCAGCTTTTTGTGACGGACATTCCCAGCAAGTTGGAAGAAGTGCAAAATATGATTGCCAAGGTGGATGTACCCGTTGACCAGATATTGATTGAAGCACGCTTGGTGGAAGCATCCGACACCTTCGGCAAATCGCTTGGTGTGAAGTTGGGTGGTGGTGATATACGGGCTGCCCGTGGTGGTGATGGTGGTTATCAGTTATCAGGTAGCACACGGGCTGTATTTGGTTCTAACTATACCAATTCGGGTATCGCTTCTGGCTTTACACAAGGCACCCAGACAGATTCTCCTTTTGTGAATCTGCCAGCTGTGGGTGTTTTAGGTGCTAATCCGGCTTCTCTGGCACTGTCCATTTTTGATGCAACTGCCAACCGGATGCTGAATCTGGAAATATCGGCTTTGGAGGCGGATAATAAAGGTAAGGTTATTTCTAGCCCTCGGGTTGTAACCAGTAATCAAAAAGCGGCATCTATTGAGAGTGGTATTAAAGTGGCCTACACCAAAGTAGGTGTTAGTGGTGGCCCGTCTACCACGGAGTTTTTAGATGCAACACTGAAATTATTGGTGACTCCTCAAACCACTCCTGATGGACGGATTATTTTAAATATCGAAGTTCAAAAGAATGAACCCTATGGTGCTATTGCTGGAGCTGTAAAAACAAAGCGCGTGCAAACCGAAGTTTTGGTTGAAAGTGGTGGAACCGTTGTTATCGGGGGCATCTTTGAGGAAACAAAAGATGTCACTGAAACCAAAGTTCCTTTGCTTGGAGATATACCGTATATCGGCAATCTTTTCAAATCCAAAACCACTAACACAAGCAAGCAAGAATTGCTGGTATTTATTACCCCCAAATTACTGACTGACCGTGCTTTAAGCCAATAATTTTTCCTGTTTAACAAAAAACTTTGAGTTCACTATGCGCCTTTTATCTTATTTAGCAATGTTCGTGATGACCATGCTGCTAGCCGCTTGCGGTGGTGGTGGTGGTGCACCGGGTTTGAGTGGAGCAGGTACACAATTTGGTACATCCGCCACACTGACTTCCATAGCCCCTACTACGGTTTCTTTAGCTATCGGAACATCGGTTAGCTATCCATTTATCGGCGGTAGCATGCCTTTTGCAGCAACTACCGATAACCCAGCCGTTGTATCGGCAACCGTGATGGATACCACCTTGGTTATCACCAAGCTCAAATCTGGTTCTGGAAACGTGAAAATTACCGATGCCAAAGGAAGCACCTTGAGCATTGCCGTGACCGATTTGACAGGCAGTGCGCTGTACTCCACAGCTCCTTCGGCTGGTATTGCACTGGCGGTCGGATCGAATACCGTGTTTACGGTACGTGGTGGAATGCCTCCCTATCTAGTGGCAAGTAGCAATGAATCGGTCGTTGGTGCCAGTGTTAGCACGGGTGCGACAGAAGGTACTGTGTGGCTCACTGCCAAGGCAGGTGGTACGTCAACAGTGGATGTACGGGACTCGGTGGGTAATGTGATCTCCGTTCCGGTTACCGTCAGTTCTACTGCGGCAGCCAAGTTTTTCATCTATGCCCCTGATGCGATTACGTTAACCTCACAGGCCGCAGCCGCTACATCTACCACCTATTTGATCAGTGGTGGCACATCACCGTACCGCTGCGTGAGCAACGATACCGCCGTGGCTGATTGCAGTGCGACGGGAACCGTGTTGAGCGTAACAGTCCCCAAACGGGCAGCAGGTACGGCTAGTTTGAAAGTTTTTGATGCCGCTGGTACGGCCCTGACATTGGGCGTTACCGTGAACGCCACAGGAACAACCACTGGTTCGACTACGACTGCCAGCAACGATCCCATCTTGGCATCGCAGGGTTTTAATAACACCAGCAATTCCATCAGCGCATCGGGTGCAACGACTTTGACCGTCAAATTGACCGACCCCAGCCAAATTGGTATCCCCAATCAGGTGATTGAAGTAACGCCCCCAGCCAACAATACCCAAATCACTTTTCCCGAAGGAACAGCGGGTTTAACCAACTCGCAGGGTATTGCTACCATTAAAGTAGCACGCGCTAGTTTATTGGCCAGTGGTGCTGGTGCTTTGACGGTGCGTTACGACTACAAACCCGGAGCCTTTTCCACGTACCCTGATGGCACATCCCCCCCTTCTTCTGCCAAAACGATTACGACTTATGTCGGCTATCAACTGGCGACCTCTAATGTCGCATTGACCAGTTTCTCGGCTGGATCATCGCGTTTAGCGCCCTATGGCACGACACAAGTATCGGTTACCGCCAATGTGAATGGCGTACCCCAGTCTGGTATTACCGTGAATTTCGGTGCGAGCTGCGGACAAATTCCCCTCTCCGCTACCACCAATAGCAATGGCGTTGCATCGGTCAGCTATACCGCCGCCGATGCCGCAACAACCAGCACCACGACAACAACGACAACGACAGCCGGAACATCGGGATGCAGCGGCAGAACCGTAGAACTTTCCGCCAGCACCTTGGGTGCGCAAGCGGTTACGACGACTTTGAATGTCGATGCTGCAACCGCCACTAACTTGAAGTTTTCCAGTGCCGCGCCTACCCGTATTTACCTCAGTGGTTCGGGTGGCTCCACCCAATCTATCGTTACCTTCCAGTTGGTGGATGCGAACAACAGCCCTATCTCTGGTAAAACTATCAACTTCACGCTGAAGACCACGACCAGCGATGCCATTTCTGTAGCCAAAGCGTCTGTGGGAACGGTGGGCAACGCATCGAATACCGCAACGGGTACGACCGATGCGTCGGGTATGGTTTCTATCCCCGTTTTCTCTGGTACCGTACCGACCAGCGTGATCGTGAATGCGGCATTGGCCAGCAATACCAGCGTGCAGACCGACTCGGCGGTACTGGCGATTGCATCCGGTCGTCCTGCACAAGCGCGTGTGAGCCTCTCGGTGAGCGAATTTGCAGTACGTGGTTTGAACTTTGATGGCGCGACCACCAGGGTCACCATGTCCTTAGCCGATCGTCAAGGTAACCCCGTTCCCGATGGCACAGTCGTGAACTTCGTGACCGAAGGCGGGGTGATGATTCCTCCCACTTGTACGACAGGTTCCACTACGGCAGGCGATTCGCAATGCTCGGTACAACTGCGTACCCAAAACCCACGCCCCGCCAATGGCGACGGTTTGGTGACCATTTTGGCTTACGTCGCCGGTGAAGAAGATTTTGTCGATGCCAACCGCAACAACGTGTACGACTGCGGCGAGCAATGGACTGATTTATCACTCGCTTACCGCGATGACCTCATGGTTGCCAACGGCGTGGCCAATGCCTTCCAACCCGGTGAATTCTCCGTACCACGCACCGCATCCTCTAGTTCTTGCAGCACCAGCCGCACACCGAACGAACAAGCAGGTGATAACGTCTGGGGTGCGGCGGATGTGCGTGCGCAAGCGGTTATCGTCTTCTCGACCGATGCCGTGCGTTTCGTCAGTCCTGTCGCTTCTCGCTCGGTGTTGACGGTTTCCATTCAAGACGGGAACACGGTGCGCAATAACAGCATCCCCACCAATAGCAAAATTGCGGTGACGGTGAAAGCGGTTGCAACTGGCAGCACTTGTGCGCTGGCAGGTCAAACCCATGATGTGGTTCCTAATTTGCTGGGGCCATTGCAATTCTCGGCATGGTATAGCGGCTGCTCGGCAGGGGATACGGTTACGGTGACGGTGACACCACCCGCACCCACATCCGGTACATGGGCGGCTACTTACTCCATTCCTTGATGATTGCCCTTATCGGACTGCCCGGCTCTGGTAAATCCACCGTCGGGCGACAACTCGCTCGGCGTTTGCAAGTTCCCTTTTACGACTCAGATAGCATCATTGAGGAGCGTCTGGGTTATTCCATTCGGGAAGCCTTTGAGCGCGACGGGGAGATTTTCTTCCGTGATTTGGAAGAATCGGTTTTGGATGAGTTATCCCAAATACCGCAAGGTGTTCTCTCGACGGGTGGCGGTGCGATTTTGCGCCCCACCACACGGCAACGCCTGCGGGAACGGGGAACGGTGGTCTACTTGAATGCCCAACCCGAAAAAATCTTCCGCCGTCTCCAAAACGACACCACCCGCCCCCTGTTACAAGTGGCGAACCCAATGGCACGGCTACGCGATTTATTTACGGCGCGAGACCCGCTCTACCGCGATGCCGCTCACTTCGCTATCGACACGGGTCGCCCTTCCGTCAGCACCCTGATCAACACGATTTTGATGCAGCTTGAATTATGTCAAACTACCCCGTTATCCCTCCCCACGTCCGTGTCGAATTGAACGACTTGGGTGAACGCAGTTACCCCATTCTTATCGGTTCCGACCTATTAGCAGCAGAAGGGACGTTCGCCGGATTACCCAAAGCCAGCTCGGTGCTGATTGTGAGCAATACCACGGTTGCACCGCTCTACGCCAAACGTTTACACGATTCGCTCTCAGCCTACTACAAAACCGTGCATACCGTAGTACTGCCCGATGGCGAGGTTTACAAAAACTGGGAAACCTTGAACCTGATTTTTGACGGCCTGCTATCCCACGGCTGCGACCGCAAAACCATGCTCTTTGCACTGGGTGGCGGTGTGGTGGGCGATATGACGGGCTTTGCCGCCGCGTGCTATATGCGTGGCGTGCCGTTTGTGCAGATTCCGACTACGCTGTTGTCGCAGGTTGATTCCTCGGTGGGCGGCAAAACCGGTATCAATCACCCGCTGGGCAAAAATATGATCGGCGCGTTTTACCAACCCCTGCGCGTGGTCTGCGATTTGGAAACCCTGAACACACTGCCCGACCGCGAATTATCGGCAGGGTTAGCCGAAGTCATCAAATACGGCCCTATCGCCGACCCCGCTTTTTTCAACTGGATTGAAGCCAATCTGCAACGCTTGCTGGAGCGCGATACCGATGCACTCGCCTACGCCATTCAGCGCAGTTGCGAAATCAAAGCATCGGTGGTCGGGCAAGACGAGCGCGAATCGGGTTTACGTGCCATTTTGAACTTTGGCCACACCTTTGGACACGCCATCGAAGCCGGCATGGGCTACGGCGCATGGCTGCACGGCGAAGCGGTCGGCTGCGGCATGGTGATGGCCGCGCAACTGTCCTACGAATTGGGCTTCTTGGATGCCGCCTACGTGGAACGCCTGAAAACGCTGATTCAACGCGCCGGCCTGCCCGTGGTCGCACCCCGTTTGAGCAACGCAGATCAACCCGACAATGCCGAACGCTACATGGAACTCATGCGCGTGGATAAAAAAGCCGAAGCGGGCGAAATTCGCTTTGTGCTGATTGACGGCATCCACACCGCCCGCATTCAACCCGCCCCCGATGCCGTGGTGCGCCGCGTGATTGAGGCGTGCTGTGAATGATTCGGTAATTATCGACACAACGCAAATCTGGTTGCGCAAAGCGGTTATCGGTTTGAATTTATGCCCGTTTGCCAAATCGGTGGATGTGAAAAACCAAATCCACTACGCCGTTACCCATTCGGTTGGCTTTCGGGATTTGTTGGACGATTTGAAATCGGAATTAAAAGCCCTTGAAACGCTTGACCCTTCGGTGCGTGACACCACGCTTTTAATCGCGCCCGATGCCCTGCAAGATTTTTTAGAGTTCAATGATTTTTTGAATCAAGCCAATCGGATGCTGGTCAAATGGGGGTTTGAAGGCATTTTTCAGATCGCCAGCTTGCACCCGCAGTACCAGTTTGCCGATGCCGCACCCGATTCGATTACCAATTTCACGAATCGCGCCCCCTACCCCACGCTGCATTTGCTGCGCGAGGAAAGCATTGACCGCGCCGTCAAAGCCTTTCCGCACGCCGAGGCGATTTTTGAAGTCAATATGCAAACGATGGAACGCCTCGGGCGCGAGGGCTGGAATGCGTTATTCTTATCGGCATGACACCATCACCCAAAAATTCTCACCCCCCCCAAAATCACCCCGAGATTCGCCCGAACCAAAGCATTGAACTGCTGAAAGAATTGCACATTCTGACGCGGGATGGCAAGCTCAACCAAGATTCTCGCCGCAAGCTCAAGCAGGTTTACCACCTGTACCAGTTCATTGAAAAGCTCCTGAAAGAACTGCCCCACGGTGGCACGGGCGCAACGCTGGCGGATCACGGCGCGGGTAAATCGTATTTGGGTTTTATTGTTTACGATTTGTTTTTCAAAGCATTCAACACATTCAATAAAGAAAATAACGGTCATATTTACGGGATTGAAACACGCACCGAACTGGTCGAAAAATCGCGCCAACTCGCTGCCCGCTTGGGCTTTGAACGGATGCACTTTTTGAATGTGAGCGTGGCCGAATCTGCCCAATCCAACGAATTGCCCGCGCAAATCGACGTAGTAACCGCCCTGCACGCCTGCGACACCGCCACCGACGACGCGATTGCTTTCGGGCTGCAAAAACAGGCGCGTTACATGGTGCTGGTTCCGTGCTGTCAGGCTGAAATTGCGCGATGCTTGAACGCGAACAAAGCCCTCGCCCTGCGCCGCACCCCGTTGGCGGAATTGTGGCGGCATCCGCTGCACACCCGTGAATTGGGCAGCCAAATCACCAACGTCATGCGCTGTTTGTATTTGGAAGCGTGCGGCTATCAGGTTACGGTCACCGAGTTGGTAGGCTGGGAACACAGCATGAAAAACGAACTCATCATCGCCAAACGCACCGACAAACCCAACCACGCCGCCGCCACCCGTTTGCGCGAGCTGCTGGAACAATTCGGCTTAACGGCGTTGCTGGAAACGCGGTTTACATGGCTCGCCTCCCACGCTTGAGCCTTGCGGGGCAGCTTCACCACATCATCCAGCGCGGCAATAATCGGCAGACCGTGTTCGTCGATGCGCAGGATTGTGAGCGGATGCTGACCCTGCTGGAAGAAAACGCCCGCAAGTTCCGCGTGGCGATTCATGCCTATGTGTTGATGGACAACCATTTTCACCTGCTGCTAACCCCCAGCACCAAGGATGCCATCGCGCACACCATGCAAGCCATCGGGCGCAGTTATGTGCGCTATTTCAACGACCGCCACCGTCGCAGCGGCACGCTATGGGAAGGGCGTTACCGCTCCACTATTCTGCAAGCCGAGCGGTATTTGCTACCCTGCATGGTTTATATCGACCAAAACCCCGTGCGGGCAGGGCGGGTGGTGCAGGCGCGGGATTATCCGTGGTCGAGCCATGCCCACTATTTGGGCTTGCGCACCGAGCGTTTGATTACGCCCCATGCACTCTTTTGGCGCTTGGGCAATACGCCGTTCGCCCGCGAAGTGGCCTATGATGCCTTGGTGCAATCGGATGTTGCCAGCAACCATCAACAAGCGTTGACCGATTCCACCTTGAGCGGCTGGGCGTTGGGCGATGCCGATTTTCTGCAAAACCTGCAAGCCCTCACCCCTCGGCGGATGACCCCCAAACCCGCTGGGCGACCGCCTGCCAATCCACCTTCTACCCCTGCTTAATTTTTATGCTGTACGCTATTTTGAAAACCGTTCACGTTCTGTCGATTGCGATTTGGATTGGCGGCATGGTTTTTACCCAATTTTTCCTGCGTCCGGCACTGATGGTGCTGGAGCCGCCGATGCGTTTGCGCGTGATGCACGCTCTATTGGGGCGATTTTTGAATGCCATGCTACTCATCGCGGGGCTAACCGTCATCAGCGGCGGCGGGATGCTCGGGCGTATGGGGATTCAAACGGCGATTCCGCTGGAATGGCTCATCATGGCGGGCTTGGGCGGCATCATGTTGTGCGTTTTGTTATTCATCCGATTCGTTTTATACGTGCGTTTAACGCATAGCGTTAGTGCATCGGCATGGGCGGTGGGCGCGGTGGTACTGGGGCATATTCGCAAAGGTGTTGGAATTAACCTCAGCATTGCCGTGCTGATTGTGTTCATTACCTTGCTCGGCAATACGGCATAAAACACCAAAATCGGCTGCAATGCACAGCCTGACTACAGAGTGTGCTATGAAATTTGATGTGTCCCCTATTTTTTCAATAATGGTTGAATAAATAAAGAATAGGAATCTGACCCCTATTATTTTTGATAACTGCCGATGGCATCAATGTTGCATTGCAGTAAACTCCCCAAATCTGACATCTTCTGACACTTTTTAAGGATACCGGAATGAACGCCATGACAAGGCTTGCTGAGATTGAACATATTCAGGAACACGGTCTGTATTCCTCAACCCAAGAGCATGACGCTTGCGGTGTAGGTTTTGTCGCCCATATCAAAGGCACGAAATCGCACGCTATTGTGAAAAATGCACTGAAGATTCTTGAAAATCTGGATCATCGGGGTGCAGTGGGTGCAGATAAGCTGATGGGCGATGGCGCTGGTATCTTGATTCAGATTCCCGATGCCCTCTACCGCGAAGAAATGTCCAAGCAAGGCGTGCAACTGCCTCCTTTGGGCGAATACGGTGTGGGCATGGTTTTCTTGCCCCAAGAACACGCTTCCCGCCTTGCGTGCGAGCAAGAGATGGAACGCGCCATCAAAGCCGAAGGCCAAGTGCTGCTGGGCTGGCGTGATGTGCCGGTTAACCGTGACATGCCCATGTCGCCCACTGTGCGTGAAAAAGAACCGCTCATGCGCCAAATTTTTATTGGCCGTGGCAGCGATGTCATTGTGCAAGATGCGTTAGAGCGCAAACTCTACGTTATCCGCAAAACCGCGAGCAGCAATATCCAAGCACTGGGACTCAAGCACAGCAAGGAATACTACGTTCCCAGCATGTCCAGCCGCACCGTGATTTACAAAGGCTTGTTGCTGGCGGATCAAGTAGGCACGTATTACAACGACTTGACCGATGAACGCTGCGTTTCCGCACTGGGCTTGGTGCATCAACGTTTCTCCACCAACACATTCCCCGAATGGCCTTTGGCGCATCCCTACCGCTTCGTGGCGCATAACGGTGAAATCAACACCGTAAAAGGGAACTACAACTGGATGAAAGCGCGTGAAGGCGTGATGTCTTCCCCCGTGTTGGGCAACGATCTGCAAAAACTGTACCCTATCAGCTTTGCGGGTCAATCCGATACCGCGACATTCGATAACTGCTTGGAATTGCTGACCATGTCCGGCTACCCCATCAGCCAAGCCGTGATGATGATGATTCCCGAACCGTGGGAAAACCACACCATGATGGACGAGCGTCGCCGTGCGTTCTACGAATACCATGCCGCGATGCTGGAACCGTGGGATGGCCCCGCTTCCATCGTGTTTACCGATGGTCGCCAGATCGGTGCAACGCTGGATCGCAACGGCTTGCGCCCCTCGCGCTACTGCATCACCGATGACGATTTGGTCATCATGGGTTCAGAATCCGGCGTGTTGCCCGTGCCTGAAAACAAAATCGTGCGCAAATGGCGTTTGCAACCCGGCAAAATGTTCTTGATCGACCTCGAACAAGGTCGCATGATTGACGATGAAGAACTCAAAGCCGGACTCGCCAACAGCAAACCCTACAAGCAATGGATTGAAAACCTGCGCATCCGTTTGGACGACGTGCAAGGCAGCGGCGAACCCGCGACCGAAACCGAAAGCCAAGTTGCGCTGCTGGATCGCCAACAAGCCTTTGGTTTCACCCAAGAAGATGTGAAATTCCTGATTGCACCGATGGCTGCCAACGGCGAAGAAGCCATTGGTTCGATGGGTAACGATAGCCCGCTCGCCGTGCTGTCGGATAAAAATAAACCGCTTTACAACTACTTCAAACAGTTGTTCGCGCAGGTGACCAATCCGCCGATCGACCCGATTCGGGAAGCGATTGTGATGAGCTTGGTGTCCTTCATCGGCCCTAAACCGAATCTGCTGGACATCAACCAAATCAACCCACCCATGCGCCTTGAAGTCGCCCAGCCCGTGCTGGACTTCACCGACATGGCAAAACTGCGTGATATTCAAAAGCACACCCAAGGCAAATTCAGCAGCTACACCTTGGATATTACCTACCCCTTGGTATGGGGTCACGAGGGTGTGGAAGCGAAAATTGCATCGCTGTGCGCCGAAGCCGTGGACGCGATCAAGAGCGGTAAAAACATCCTCATCATCAGCGACCGCAGCTTGAGCGCCAGCCAAGTGGCAATTCCTGCGCTGTTGGCACTGTCGGCGATTCACCAGCATTTGGTCACACGCGGTTTGCGCACCAGCGCGGGCTTGGTCGTGGAAACAGGCACTGCGCGTGAAGTGCATCACTTTGCGGTGTTGGCGGGTTATGGCGCGGAAGCGGTTCACCCCTATCTGGCGATGGAAACATTGGCAGAAGTCCACAAAGAACTGCCCGGCAATTTGACCGCTGAAAAAGCAATTTATAACTACGTCAAAGCCATTGGCAAAGGTTTGTCGAAAATCATGTCCAAAATGGGCGTTTCGACCTACATGAGCTATTGCGGTGCGCAGTTGTTTGAAGCGATTGGCCTCTCCAGCGAAACCGTCAGCAAATACTTTACGGGCACGCCCAGCAAGGTGGAAGGTATCGGCATTTTTGAAATCGCCGAAGAAGCCATCCGTATGCACAAAGCGGCTTTCAGCACCGACCCCGTGTTGGCGAACCGTTTGGATGCTGGCGGCGAATACGCATGGCGTACCCGTGGTGAAGAGCATATGTGGACACCCGATGCCATCGCCAAGCTGCAACACAGCACCCGCGCCAACAATTTCAACACGTACAAAGAGTACGCGGAAATCATCAACGACCAAAGCAAGCGCCATTTGACGCTGCGCGGTTTGTTTGAGTTCAAAATCGACCCCGCCAAAGCCATTCCGCTGGATGAAGTCGAATCCGCTAAAGAAATCGTGAAGCGCTTTGCCACGGGTGCGATGTCGCTCGGTTCGATTTCGACCGAAGCACACGCAACCCTCGCCGTTGCCATGAACCGTATCGGCGGCAAGAGCAATACGGGTGAAGGTGGTGAAGATGCTGCCCGTTACCGCAACGAGCTGAAAGGCATCCCCATCAAACAGGGCGATAGCTTGAAGAGCATCATCGGTGCAGAAAACGTGGAAACCGATTTGCCGTTGGAAGCGGGTGATTCGCTGCGCAGCCGCATCAAGCAGGTGGCTTCGGGTCGCTTTGGTGTGACCGCTGAATACCTCTCCAGCGCCGACCAAATCCAGATCAAAATGGCACAGGGCGCAAAACCCGGTGAAGGGGGTCAGTTGCCCGGTAGCAAGGTTTCCGATTACATCGGTAAACTGCGCCATTCCGTTCCCGGTGTGGGCTTGATTTCGCCCCCACCCCACCATGATATTTATTCGATTGAAGATTTGGCGCAGTTGATTCACGATCTGAAAAATGTTGCGCCCCATAGCGACATCAGCGTGAAACTGGTAGCCGAAATCGGTGTCGGTACGATTGCCGCTGGCGTTGCCAAGTGCAAGGCCGACCATGTGGTGATTGCAGGTCATGACGGTGGTACGGGCGCATCGCCTTGGTCGTCGATCAAACATTGCGGTAGCCCTTGGGAGATCGGTCTGGCAGAAACCCAGCAAACACTGGTGCTGAACCGCCTGCGCAGCCGTGTGCGCGTGCAAGCCGATGGTCAAATGAAAACCGGACGTGACGTGGCTATCGGCGCGTTGCTGGGTGCGGATGAATTCGGTTTTGCCACCGCGCCGCTGGTCGTGGAAGGCTGCATCATGATGCGCAAATGCCATCTGAATACCTGCCCTGTGGGTGTTGCAACGCAAGACCCCGATTTGCGCAAGAAATTCTCTGGCAAGCCCGAGCATGTGGTGAATTACTTCTTCTTCATCGCCGAAGAAGTGCGTCAAATCATGGCACAACTGGGTATCCGCAAATTTGACGACATGATTGGCCGCGCTGATTTGCTCGACATGCGCCAAGGTATTGAACATTGGAAAGCCAGCGGTTTGGATTTCAGCCGCTTGTTTGCGATGCCCAAATCCAACGATATGCCCCGTTGCCACACCGAAACGCAAGAACACGGTTTGGAAAAATCGCTCGACAACGTGCTGATTGAAAAATCCAAGCCCGCTATCGAACGCGGTGAAAAAGTGAAATTCATCGAAATGGCGCGTAACGTCAACCGTTCGCTGGGCGCGATGCTCTCCGGCGCGGTGACCAAAGTCCACCCCGAAGGCTTGCCAGACGATACCATCCACATTCAGTTGGAAGGTACGGGCGGTCAATCGTTCGGCGCGTTCTTGTGCAACGGTATCACCTTGTACCTGATTGGTGAAGCCAACGACTACACGGGTAAAGGCTTATCCGGCGGTCGCGTGGTGGTTCGCCCCAGCATCGACTTCCGTGGTGAAGCCACCCAAAACACCATCGTCGGTAATACCGTGATGTACGGTGCGACAACGGGCGAAGCCTTCTTCAGCGGCGTGGCAGGCGAGCGCTTTGCGGTACGTCTCTCCGGCGCGACTGCCGTCGTCGAAGGGACAGGCGACCACGGTTGCGAATACATGACAGGCGGCACAGTCGTGGTTCTGGGTAAAACCGGACGTAACTTTGCAGCGGGTATGAGCGGCGGTGTCGCCTACGTTTACGATGAAGACGGCTTATTTGCCAAACGCTGCAATACCGCGATGGTCTCATTGGAAAAAGTGCTACCCAGCTCCGACCAAGAAGCCAATATGAACAAAGGCATCTGGCATCGTGGCGAAACCGATGAAGCGCAACTGAAGAAACTGCTGGACGATCACAACCGCTGGACGGGCAGCAAACGCGCCCGCGAGTTGCTGGACAACTGGGAGGTATCGCGCCTCAAGTTCGTCAAGGTATTCCCGAACGAGTACAAACGTGCGCTGGGTGAAATCCATGCGAGGAAAACATCATGCAGCAAGCCTTAAACCTTGTGATTCAAACACGCCCTGACTTGATGCACGGCACACCGTGCTTTATAGGGACGCGCGTCCCCGTTCAGAGTTTGTTTGATTATTTGGAAGCAGGCGATAGTTTGGAAGAGTT